>JAZNZQ010000290.1:0-4914 GCA_045595035.1 Eubacteriales bacterium
ATTCCAATATGCGCCCTTAACAACGTCCGCAAATCTTCCGGATGTTTTGTAAAAGAATATGTTATCGAGAAGTACACATCCGCCAAACGCACTGTCTCCTATCCGCTTTACGCTATCGTACATTTCGACCGATTTAAGCTCTGTACATTCATAGAACGAATAGCTTCCTATGCCCGTAATTCCTCTGTCTATTTTTACGGAAAAGATGCTGTCTGTATAATCATACCAAGGGGGAAGCAAGGACTCAAGTGCTCCGCCTCCGCCGAGCGAACCGAAATTGTCAAGAACGAAATTCGGGATCTCGCCCGCGCCTGTGATAGTGAGTTCGCCCAATGAATCAAGCGACCAGCTAAGACCGTTTCCAAATTCACCGCCGTCTATCCGCGTTGCATCGCCTGTTGATGTTCCGGTTTTTAACCTGGGTTCTCCGCCGGTTATTTCCCATACGTCCTTGTCAACGTTTGAGTAAAAAGCGGAAAGCGCTCCTTCGCCTGTAAGCGTTACCTCCGCCTCGCATCCGTCCGGATCATTTCCGGTAGCTTCGCCCGAGGCGTCGCTCATAGGGGTATACCACGTAGAGTCGGATGTCATTGTACCTATCTCCGTAACAGCAACACGCGCAGGTAGCTCGCTCGGGTTACCTGATGTGTCAAGTGTAGTAAAGGTAGCATCATAGTAGCATCCCGATATAACGAGTTCAGCTGTGTCGGAAGCTCTGAAGCCGCCCATTATTGCTCCGTAATTCTTTGCGAATTTACTATGTATAATATCGCCTAAGAACACGCAATCCGATATTTCGACAAGAGATGCATTTGAGTGTCCGAAGATACCGCCTATACGGTTTCTTCCGACAACATTTGCATCCGAGAAACAGTTACTTGCCGTTATGTATATACCTGAAGAAGAACCAACGATCGCACCGGTGCGGCAGAATCCCTCAACATAACCCGAGAACGAGCAACCGTTAACCGAGACATCATATGCGTTTTCAAGAAATCCGATAAGACCTCCCGTATGGGAGTTGGCCCCTAAGAGTCCGTTTGTCTTAGGAAAAGCTTCTATTGCAATGACCGTACCGGAAGCATGGCAATTCTCGATCTTCGTATTCTCTCCAATTCGTCCCGCAAGAAGTCCTGTTTTTCCAAACACATTTATATATGAGTTTGTAACATTTACGTTTTTTATCTCAACAAAATCGGTCTCAAGTGCACCTGCATATCCGAAAAGACCCATGTTGATATATGCAGTATCTCCGGGACCGTATATATAAAGCCCCGAGATCGTATGTCCGTTACCGTTGAAGATGCCCATAAACGGAACAGTTGGTGTTCCAATAGGATCCCACGAATATGCGGGCGCTTTTTTGTCCCACTCGGACGCATCACCGCTGTTAAGAACAATATCTGTATCAAGATTTACTGTCTTTTTGTCAAAGGTGACTCCGCTGTCCGAGAGTGTTGCCATACCCGCGAGCTGTTCTGCCGTTGATATGGTAAACTCACTTTTTGCATCGTCGTACCAACTTGTATCAGCCGTTCCATCCCAAGTATCGGCCGACGATGCTGATACAGTGGGAACAAAAGCGATCACCGATGTCAAGACGAAAACTGCGGATAAGATTTTGCAAAGTGTTTTTTTCATAGCATTTACCTTCCGTTTTGTTTTTTATAATACAAAATACATTACAATTAACAGAATAAATAAAAATGAAAAATTAAAAGCTGAAAATTGTATAATATATTTGATTTTCTTATTAGGGTTATGTTTGATATATTCTTTAAAGGTTATAAGACTTGCAAGAGATGCTATAAGTGTTCCTGCGCCGCCTATGTTTACGCCTACAAGCAGCTCCTTATAGTTATCCGTAAACTGAGATAAAAGAATAGCGCTCGGTACATTACTGATAAACTGACACGAAAGTGTGCTGAAAATAAGAGTGCTCTTTTCAAGAAAGGTTCCGAAAAATTCTCTCACCGGCTCCATTCTTGCCATATTTCCGGAAAAAATAAAGAAACAGACAAATGTAAAAAGCAACGCATAGTCGACCGAGCGAAGTGCTTTCCTGTCAAGGAAGAGCAACGCAACAATTATTATTCCCATACCTATATAATAAGGTAAAAAACGAAAAACTATTATGATCGAAACGGCAAACAATGTCAAATATGCTGCCATTCGCCACGCACTTGGCTTGGGGTATTCTTTTTTCTCTATCGTAAGCTCTTCCCTTTTTACAAAAACTATACAGCAAAGCGTAATGAGAGCAACCGATATGAGAAAAGGCAAAAGCATGATAGAGACAAACTCACCGTTTGGAATGTTGTATTTTGTATACAAATACAAATTTTGAGGATTTCCGAAAGGTGTGAGCATTCCGCCGAGATTTGCGGCAATATTCTGCATTATAAACACAAAAGCCATGTGCTTCTCATTGTCGGTAGTAGTAAGAATAAAAAATCCAAGTGGCAAAAAGGTGATAAGTGCCATATCATTGGCAATAAGCATAGAACCGATAAAGGTTATATAAACAAGAGCAAGAATAGCCGAGCGTGTCGTTTTGAATATCTTGACTATCCTGCAAGCAAGCATTTCAAAAAAATGGATGTTTCTCAGCGCACATACGACTGCAAGAACGCTGAAAAGGCAAGCGAGAGTTTTTAAATCAAAATATCCAAGGTATTCCCTGTCCGGGACTATAATAAACGAAGTTATTATCGCGGCAAAAAGCGCGACAACAAAGATCGCATTGTTTTTAAGGATCAGTATAATTGCATGTTTCATAATCGTTATAACAGGATGTCCTCAAATCCGTTCTTTCTCATTACCTTTGCAGACTTAAATCCGCAAGACTTCGCAAGCTCTACCATATCATCCTGACGCCACGAGAGTGCTTCAGGGGTATGGGCATCGCTCGAGAAAACTATATCGCCGTTATGCTCGGCTATAAACTTGAGATAGCGGGGCGCGGGGTACGGAACGTTTCTTATCCCCTTGAACATAGCACCGGTATTTATCTCAAAGGGCTTTTCTTCTTTTACAAGACATTCGAGCGCGCTGTATGCAAGATCGGTGTATCGCCTGTCATCCTCGTCCCAGAGCCCATACTGTTTGTTAAACTTTGTGATGATGTCGAAATGACCTATAACGTCGGCATGTGTTTTTTTGACAACTCCTGTGAGAAGCTCGTAATAGTTTCTGCAGCATTCGTAAAAATCACCACCGAAATATTCTTTTACATCATCGATCATCGGCGGAATATCGCACACATTACCGTTTCTGTCAACAGGCCCATCGATGTTGATTATCAGTCCGTCCTTTTGTACGTAATGAAGCGAACCTATCACGTACTCGTATGGAGTGAGATCTATATCCGAAAAATAGTCGACCTCGCAACCGAGAAGGATATCTATCTTTCCATCGTAAACCTTTTTCAGACGCTTTATCTCAGCGATGTATTTTACAGTATTCTCCTGTGACATGCAAAACGCGGGGTCAAAATCTGTATATGAGTGTGAAGAAAAACCGATAGTGTGAAAGCCGAGGCGTATAGCTTCTTCTACAATTGACTCAGCACTCGCCTTTCCGTCGCAAAACTGCGTATGTGTGTGCAGATTCGACTTTATGATCATTTTGTCATCTTCTCCTGCTTGACCTTGTGATCTATAACGTGACGGGATGCAAGCTCGACCATGATATCGTCCACGCTGATCCCCATCTCGACCATAAGAACCATTACATGATACATAAGGTCGGCTATCTCATAAACGGTTTCCTTTTTGTCGTCTGCCTTGCCCGCGATAATGACCTCGGTGCATTCTTCTCCGACCTTTTTTAAGATCTTGTCGATTCCCTTTTCGAAAAGATAGGTCGTGTAGGAGCCCTCTTTCTTTTCCTCTTTTCTGCCGACAAGAAGCTGATAAAGACCTTCTACAGAGAAAGCCGTATTCTCATCGGAGACAAAAACGCTATCATTAAAGCAAGAATCCGTACCTGTGTGGCAAGCAGGCCCGTCCTTGTTTACAAGAACGGTGAGAGCATCCTTGTCACAGTCAGCGGTAATGCTGACTATATGCTGGAAGTTGCCCGACGTTTCTCCCTTTCTCCAAAGCTTTTGTCTTGAACGCGACCAGAAGCAGGTCTTCCCCTCCTTCATGCTTATCTCAAGACTTTCGCGGTTCATATAAGCAAGGGTCAGCACCTTTTTGCTTGTTGCATCAACAACGATAGCGGGAATAAGTCCTCTTTGATCAAATTTAAGTTCGTCTATCTTAACCATTTTTTTCATACCTCTTTTACGTGTCTCATATTTATGTTTTCGCTCGACAGGAGCTTTTTAAGATCGGATATCTTCACCTCACCGAAATGGAAGATCGATGCGGCAAGTCCGGCGTCTACCTTTGGCAGAGTCTTGAAGAGCGTAACAAAATCTTCAGCTCCTCCTGCGCCACCCGAAGCTATCACGGGAATGTCAACAATGTTGCATACCGCATCAAGCATCTCAAGATCAAATCCGTTTTTTACACCGTCTGTATCGATGCTGTTAACAACTATCTCCCCGGCGCCCATGCCAACACATTTCTTTATCCATTCAAGGGCATCCATTCCGGTATTTTCACGGCCACCCTTGGCAAAGACGGTGAATCTACCGTCAACGCGTTTAACGTCTACCGACAGAACAACGCACTGGTCGCCGTACTTTTTTGCAGCATCCCGTATAAGCGTGGGGTTCTTTATCGCGCCCGAATTCACGCTGACCTTGTCGGCGCCGCATTTGAGCACACGGTCGAAGTCATCGAGCGTATTGATACCTCCACCGACCGTGAGTGGGATAAATATCGTTTTGGCAACCTCTTTCAGTATGTCGGTAAAGAGCGCACGCCCCTCGACCGATGCGGTTATATCATAGAAAACAAGCTC
>JAZNZQ010000291.1:0-4614 GCA_045595035.1 Eubacteriales bacterium
TTTGCGCTTGCAACGACTACACATTTTATCAGCTCATCGACTGACATCGTTTCGCCTTCTTTAAGATACACCTGAGAGCCGCCCATTGAAGCGGCATGTGCGCTGACACTTACCATATCGTCATATTTCAGCTTTCCTTCATCGATTGCTTCCATAACAAGGAGCAATGACATGATCTTTGTTACAGATGCAGGCGGAAGCGCTTCATCGGCATTCTTTTCAAATATGATCTTACCTGTTGACGCTTCCATAAGAACGGCACTTTTTGCGTTAATGTCAGCGGTATATTCGGATGCACGGACAGGAACGGCAAACGACAAGACCAAAAACATTGACAGGAGCAAAGACAGAGATCTCTTAAACAATAATTTTATATACACAAATATCACCTCACAACAATATATAGCTTTTCAGGTGAATTTATGCAAAAACGGCTTGCCGAAGCAAGCCGTTTGAAATTATTTAATGATGTAAGGTGCAAGCTCAGCGAAGAGCGCCTCTGTATCCTCTGAATGTACTGTCATTGTAATGGGATTCATAAGATCAAGGCTGAAGATACCCATAATGGACTTTGCATCAACGACATAACGTCCCGAGGAAAGATCGATATCGATGTTGTACTTAGCAACGATATTTACAAACTGTCTTACACTTTCGATAGTAGAAAGCGAAATGTTAACCTGCTTCATATTTATCTCCTTATAAATTATTATTCATCTGCCTTTGCATCGGGGTCAACGATCTCAACAGGTGTGTTGTCCATGGAAGCAACGAAGAACTGAACCTTACCGCCTGTTTCAACAACTGTCTGTGCAGCACGTGCAGGTTTGCCGTTATAGTTGCAACTCCAGTAGTAAAGAAGATTATCTTTTTCATAATCTTCGATGTCACCGATTTTTGTTACGATGCCGTTCTCGTCAAAAACACACTCAAGCTCTTCTGCCTCACAGAGATACTGAAGTGCCAAAAGTGCAGTAGGATTAGCATCCGAGAAGGTAACATTCGATTCCGCGACTACCTTTTTGTCGTAGTCAAGAACGGTTACGGTTACTGTAATTTCAGGGATCTTCGCGCCACAACCTACAAAGACGAAAAGAAGCATTACAGCTGCCAAAATCAAAGAAAGTATACGAGTGTTTTTCATTTTCATATCCTCCAGAATGATTTGAAATTACTTCTCTTAAATTATACTCTCATACCCAATTTTTGTCAAGATGTTATTTATACTTCTTTGTAAAGAATCGGTTAATTTATAAACAATACCGTTGCGTTTATGCAAAACATATAAAGAAGCCAAATAAGATGAAACAGTATGACAGTACCGCTTATAAGACTTACTTTTATATAGTTGAAAAAAACAAAAAAGCCAAGGATTATCATGGCGGCGCACGCCACAAGAGCCAAAAATATAGCTTCTGCCCCGAAAAATAAGGGGTACCAGATATAATTAAATATTATCATTACGACAAATAGCATATTTCCCTGCCATTTGCAGATCTGTTTAGAGCGTTCGACACAAGAACACACTACCGAAAAGACCGCTCCTAAAATAAAATACCAGATGCTCCAACTGAGTTTGAAGAACCATCGTGTCGGTACCGTTACGGGCATTTTTAACATATGTAAGAGATATGTCGGACTTCCGCCTATAAAAAAACTTATCAGCCCGATCACAAGCAAGCATATTCCGCATGCTATCGCCGCTTTAATATTTATCATTCTGCACTCATACAATATCTGATTGATATAATTTTTTATTATTCCCTTTTTGCGTTTTCTGCATGACGACATAAAAAATCACCTCATACAAAATATATGAGGTGATTCTCGTATTATTAATCAAAAAACCAATGCTCGGGACCGTCGGGATCAAAATCATCCTCGGGATCGTCTTCGGGAATACGGTCCTTGTTTTCCAACCATTCTCTGAATCCTTCAAAATCAAAATGCTCATAGCAGAAGCTGTTGTACTGTCTTCCACCCCAAAGATTAGTGGTGCCGACGTTTTGACCTGCGGGAACTGTATTTATAAAGAATGGCTCGTTCCAGGTGCTTCCCGGCTCAACGTCCTCGGGAAGCTCTCTGTACACGTACTGTGCATCTGTCACGTATACGCTGAGCGGGAAATGTCTGTCCTCGACCTTTATAAGAGCGACCTGTTTTACACTTGCCGAAGGACATGCATCGTGTGCCACACCACCCGTAGATGTGTCGTAATTTACGATAACGTGTGTCGTGCACGTCTCAGTGGGTTCTGTTCCCTTTGCGAAGTATCCTACATCTGCGCGGTTTCCTCTAGGATCAAGCGCACACGCATCTCCCATAAGCATCCCCGAATCCTTACAGTATGTCACTTTCACAACGTTTGCAGGTTGCTCAAAGGTCTTTATAGCTTCTCCGCCCGCCGCCGCTTCATCTATATACTTTTGATGAAGCTTTGTCATAACTGCATCCCAAATATCGTTTGCGGGATATCCGGGAGCGTTGATGGCTTTGTTGTATTCATATCCGTACCATACACCGCCGATATAATATGGCGTAAATCCTATGAACCATCTGTCGTAATCGTTACCCGCTGTACCGGTCTTACCTGCAACGTCAATTTTCTGACGAAGGGTTATGGATCTGCCGGTACCGTTATTTACAACATTTTGGAGCATTTTTGTCATAATGTACGCATTTTCCTCACTTATCGCGATCGTACCGACAGGAAGCTCCCTTGAAAGAAGGACCTTTCCTTTATTGTCAAGCACCTTCGTGTAAGTGCGTACATCGTTGTAGATTCCATCGTTTGCAAAAATAGAATACGCCGCAGTTATCTCACGGACGGTAAGTCCGTATGTGAGCTGACCGAGTGCGAGCGATGCCTCACCAATATCGGAATACGTGTTTCCGCTTGCGGTCTCTGTCTGCGCTATAAGACTGTCCATCTTCAAAACATTTTTACAGAAATTATAAGAAGACAGGGGTGTGAGTTTATTAAGAACTCTTACTGCAACCGTATTGACCGAGCGCTCAAGGGCACTGTTGACGGTCGTAAGGCCGTTATAAACTACAGGAAGGTTTGAAGGCCACGGACCATTGTTTAGCACCTTTACAGGGAAATCGTCTATAATACTTCCGTAGGTAATAAGCCCTGCTTCAAGGGCGGGCGCGTATACGGACAAGGGTTTGATCGACGAACCGGGAGAACGCAGAGTATGTGTCGCGTAGTTCTGTATTCTGTTTCCGGTCTTATTCCCTTTTCCTCCTACAACGCCGAGCACGTCGCCTGTGGTGGGATGGATAACTATCATCGAGGACTGCGCGGGAACGCCGCTTGTTGACTGTGGAAAGGCATCATTGCTTGCATAGACCTCTTCGAGCACCGCCTGAACTTCGGGATCCATGACGGTATATATCTGAAGACCGCCCGAATACACGAGCTTGCTCGCATACTGACGGGTATATCCATATTCAGCTACCAGATCGTTTATAACATCATCGATTGTCATATCGGTATACCAACTGTTGATGTTAACTGTCTCAGAGGTACGCTGTATGTTAAGCTCGATATCCTTATTGTAGTTTTCGTTATATTCGGAGTCTGTTATCATATTGTTCTTGTACATAAGATCAAGAACGATATTTCTACGCTCCTTGTTTTTATCAGGATTGATGATCGGGTCATACTTTGTCGGTGAATTCGGTATCGCAGCAAGGCAAGCAGATTCAAGAAGCGTAAGCTCATCGACATCCTTTCCAAAGTAGGTATATGCCGCCGACTGAACACCCCAACAGTTCTGCGAGAAATAGATGGCGTTTAGATACAGCTCAAGTATCTCCTGCTTACTCTTTTTCTTTTCGAGATCAAGCGCCCAGAAAATCTCCTGTACCTTTCTCTGGATAGTATAATCGTCCTCACCGGTTACGTTCTTTATAAGCTGTTGAGTGATGGACGAGCCACCGAAGTTGTCATCAAATTGAAGGAAGAAATTTCCGACAGCTGCGATCGTTCGTTTCCAGTCAACGCCTTTGTTCGTCCAGAAACGTTCGTCCTCTATCGCAACGAATGCAGACACAAGGTTCTGCGGCATATCGTTATACTTCACGTATATACTGTTTGTCTCGCCGTATATGCGCTGATCAACCAGCTCAACGTCATATCCGATCCTGTTATCTCGGTCGGTGTATTCCGTATAATATATCTTTGTTACCGTATCTACGTTTTCGACGCTGTCAAAAATATCGACATCGATCTCGGTATCAATATAATTATTAACATACCACAAAAAAGCACTGCCCGCGATGATCCCCGCAATAATGCCGATCAAAAGTATAGTAAGAACAGTATTGAGAATGTATGCAAAGATCTTTAAAGCAACCTTACCGCAGACCTTTGCAACGTGCATCGCTGATTTACTCATTTTAACTTACACCTCTTCTCGAGAAAGAACTATAATAGGACAAATATAGTATAACTCATTTTTTTGAATATATTATGAATTTTTGGAAACAATAAATGTGAAAAAATGAAAATAAGGAAAGAATATGAACGTAAATATTTCAAAAAGAAATCTTATTGTAATTTTAATGCTTGTACTGTTTTTTGTAACTGCTTACACATTTGTTTTT
>JAZNZQ010000292.1:0-2679 GCA_045595035.1 Eubacteriales bacterium
TCTTCCGACAGCGATGCGTGAGAGCAGGTTGAGGAAGTAAAGTCTCTCTTCGGGATCGAGCCCCGTGGTGGGCTCGTCGATTATGAGCACCTTCGGCTCGTCGATTATCGCCTGTGCGATTCCCGCGCGTCGGAGCATACCGCCGGAGTAGTTGCCGAGGCGTGTCTTCTCTTCCCCGACGAGACCGACGATCTCAATAGCTTCCGCGATCTTTTCTTTTCTCTCTTTCTTATCCTTGATGCCCTTCATGATGCAGACGTAATCAAGAAACTCTACAATGTTAAGTCTAGGCATGAGCTTTGTGCTCTGCGGGAGATAACCGAGGGACTTTCTGAACTCTGCTCTGTTCGACTTAAGTGCTTTGCCGTCGAAGAATATCTCACCGCCGGTCTGATCCATTACGGTTGCGATGATTCGCATAATGGTGGTCTTGCCGGCGCCGTTTCTACCGATGAGTCCGAAGATTCCTTCGGGAATTTCAAAAGAAACGTTATCGAGTGCCTTTTTCTTACCGAGGGGATATATTTTTGTTAAATTCTTAATTTCGATCATGGCTAAATACCTTTCTGTTTTTGTTTTTTATTCGGTCCCCCCGCCCAAGTTCTCATGGCTTGGGCGGGTTAACCAAATATGGAAGAAGAGTTATGAACACAGACGTATCGTGTATAAAGCTTTGCCACGCTCCGTTTGACTCGATACTTCTATGCATAGCGGATAATCAGTCACCGAATCCGCGGTGGAGTTTTTCGCGGCGTAGCATGATGTACGTTGCGATTAGCAGTACCACGCTGATGCCGAAGAAAATGAGTCTGTTACAGGTCCAGGCGTTAGGTATCAATCCGAGTTCGGGGTGCTGTTCTGCAAGCGAAGAAGAAACCTTATCACCGAGAAGATAAGTTGAAATAAAAGGATCAAATATGCAGTATTTTATCAGTTCCCCTTCGCATTGAACATCCATTGTAAAATCTGTAAATGCGTAGTGCGTAAAAAATGTAATGATCACCGGCAAATAACAAGTACGTGAGAATACCCGAACAAAGCATATCAGCGATATGAAGAACAACAATGTTACGGTTATGGATATAATTAAATACACCATATAATTCTCCGGAACATAGATGTCGAAGATAAGCGGTCTCTCACCCTCGTATGGCACATAGCGAAACAGCTTAGCAAACACGTACGTCGGAACAAGAGTGCAAGTCAATAATGCAATAAACTTAGAGAAGAACAGCTTCTCCGTACTCATACCGCAGGTCAGAGAAAGCTCTATCTCGAATTTATTTGGCAAAATAAATGCAAACATGGGTATGACCACTACCGTAAGATAAGGCTCAGTTTCACTTAAAAAGCTAAGGTAACCCAAGGGTGCGATGAGAGCCCCTGTCATAGTATCACGTGTGAAATATACAAGAACAAGCACCAACACCGGCAAAAGCGGTAAAGATCGCCGCATTGCGTGAGAAATCATAAAGCTTACCCCTCTCTTTCATTTACTGCGATCATATCAGTCACCGAAGCCTCGGTGGAGCTTTTCTCTTCGGAGCAGTATATATGTCGCGACAAGAAGCACCACGCTGATGCCGAAGAAAATGAGTCTGTTGTACGTCCAGGCATTGTGTATCACACCAAGCTCGGGGTATTGCTGTGCGATATTGTTAGGAACCGTATCTCCGATAATATATACTGAGATAAAAGGGTCATATAAGCAGTCTTTCGGAGGCAGTGCCCCGCGCTGAATATCCTTGCATCTTCCCTCCGCCGTAAAATGTACGAAAAGTCCAATAAGTACAGGTAAATAGCAGTTGCGTGAAAGCACTCGCACAAAGCAAATCACAGAGAAGAAAAACAGCAAAGTTACCGCCATAGAGATAACCATATGAATCCTGTAATTCTCAGGTACGTAAAGGGCAAATTTAGTCGGATTTTTACCTGCATAAGGCGTGTAACGGAACAGGAAAACGAACAAGAATGCCGGTACTGCCGTGTAGATAAATGACGTTACTGCCTTGGAGAAAAATAGTTTTGTGGTTCTCATTCCGCAAGTCAAAGACAGTTCAATCTCAAATTTGTTCGGCAGAAGAAACGCGAATATCGGGATCATTATCGCCGTTATGCGAAGTTCAGTCCTATCTATAAAACCATATTCATTTGGCGGTACGATCAGCGGTCCCTCAAGGTAAAAATACGTAAAATATACGAGAAGTAACGTAACCGCTATAAGTATTGGATAGGATCTGCGAAGTGAACGAAGAAACATATCATCACCCCTTAAATCTTGCGCCTGTATGTGAAAATATAGGAGATAACAACGCACACAAGCGATAAACCAAGCATAGATACAAGCCAAACAAGAACAGCCTCAAAATTATCTTGTAAATAGGGGTTCATACCGTTTGGTAGACTGTACTTAGGTGAGTTAAACACCGTGTCATACCGCGATATGTACAGATAAGGACCAATCTTCGCCGGAAGAAAATACTTGTATATCACGCTATCAAATGCCCACTGATACCTCATTGCACCGAGGTATGCGAGAACGACACCAATGCTTCCACCGATTCCGGCAATGATTCCGCTTTCAAATAATACACCAATCGCATAAGCAGCGGAAGAAAAGAGGATAATCACAGGAAACTGGCAGAGGAATACGAGACGGAAGTCGGATCGTAGCCATGT
>JAZNZQ010000293.1:0-7671 GCA_045595035.1 Eubacteriales bacterium
ATCAAGCGTGGTATGTCCAAGCTCGGGCGCGCTTCCGTTAAAGCCGCGGAAAACGTGTCCGTCGATGACAACGCCGCCGCCAACACCTGTACCGAGAGTCACAAGAGCAAAAACCTTTGGCTTGTTCTCAAGCACGATATACTCACCGAAAGCCGCGCAGTTAGCGTCATTATCGATGTATATGGGCTTGTCTATGTATTTTCCGATCTCAGCGCGCATGGGTGCATGCAAGAACTTTATATTATTTGCATAAACAAGAACACCGTTCTCGCTGTCGCAGGTGCCGGGGCTTCCGATACCTATGCTCTCAACATCATCCATCGTATATCCCGCCTCGCGCACAAGGTCTATGGCAAGCATCGCCATGTCCTTCATTATTTCCGTGCTGTCACGTTCGGCACGTGTTGGGATCGACATCTTCTTTACTATCTCAAGCTTGTCATTTACAAGTCCCGCCTTTATGTTTGTTCCGCCAAGATCAATACCAATTCTCATTTTTTGCTCCTTATTATATATCGGTTTCTACAGCGATGCCGCGCTCGGCAGATAAGAAAGCCGCTTCCATTACACGAATAACTCTGAGCGCCTGCTCCGCGGTTATCTTAAGCGGTGCGCGCCCCTCGATAGCATCCACAAGCTGCTCATAAGTAGGAGTGAGCTTGGAATGTCCGTCGGTATAAGCAGAGATCTCAATAGTCTCGACCGATCTGGGATTTCTCGGTGCCATCGTCTTTGTCGGACCCGCTTTTGTATAGACGATCTCTTCGCCCCATACATTTTCCTTGTCGATGCAGCGCACTATTTTTCCCGTGCATTCCCAATCGTCGATAACAAGCGTTCCATCCTCACAGCAGACATACCATCTGGGATGCTGAATGTAGTTATTTGTGCCTACCTCTACCCTTGCCGTAAGTCCGCTCTGGAATGTCATAACGAGCGAGAAGTTGTCGTCAACATCACTGTACTCTATATTATACATCTTACAGTAAACATTTGCAACCCTTTCGTCAAACATATAAAGTAGCTGGTCGATAAGATGTACGCCCCAATCGAGCATCATTCCGCCGCCCATGCTCTTTATCGTACGCCAACCGGACGGCATTCCGCGAGATCCCTCAACACGCGACTCGACGATATAGGGTTCGCCGATTATCTCGCTCTCGACCTTTTCGCGCATAAGACAAAAATCGGGATCGAGACGGCGGTTTTGGTCGATAGTGAACTGCACGCCCATCTCGTCTCTAACCTTTATTATCTCCAAAAGCTCCTCTGAGGTTATCGTTACCGGCTTTTCGCAGATAACGTGCTTGCCCGCGCGCATAGCGGCAATGCAAAGCTCCTTGTGCGAATCATTCGGGGTCGCAACAAGAACGATCTGTATATTCTCATCCGAAATAAGCTCTTCCGATGATGAATACACCTTCATTCCCTCGCTTGCCGCAAGCTCACATCTTTTGGAGTTCACGTCGTACACGCCGTAAAAATTCACCTTATCATAGCTCGACACACGCTCAACGTGATGATGAGCCATTCCGCCGTATCCGATTATACCTACGTTGTATACCATAATATCCTCCGATCAGGTCCACCAAGCGTCGGCGGGCTGTTCAAATATAATCGTCTTCTTAAGAAATTCTACCGCCTTTTCGAGTCCTTCGTCCGTAGACATAAGAGCATCCTCGTGCTCGATCGAGATGGCACCATTATATCCGGTCATCTGGAGCATGCTGAAGATGTCGTTCCATACGTCGTATCCGTGTCCATAGCCGACCGTACGGAAATCCCACGAGCGGACAAATACGTTTCCGAGCGGCTTTGTGTCAAGCACGCCGTTAACCGAGCAGTTGCGCTCGTCGATCTTAGTATCCTTTGCGTGGAAGTGATGGATAGCTCCCTTAAGATACTTGATAGCCGCAACGGGGTCGATACCCTGCCAGAAAAGGTGGCTGGGGTCAAAGTTTGCGCCGATGATATCGCCTACCGCCTCACGAAGACGCATGAGCGACTCAGGGTTGTATACACAGAATCCGGGGTGCATCTCGAGCGCGATCTTTGTCACGCCGTGAGCTTTTGCAAACTCTGCCATATCCTTCCAATAGGGGATGAGCACCTCTTCCCACTGCCATTTGAGTATGTATCCGTAATCACGCGGCCAAGCGCAGGTCACCCAGTTGGGCCATTTGGAATTCTCACTGTCTCCGGGGCATCCCGAAAAGCCGATGACCGTGTCAACGCCGAGCGCCTCTGCGGCAAGAATGGCATTCTTGAATTCATTATGATACTTCTCGGCAAGCTCCTTCTGAGGGTGCACGGGGTTGCCGTGACAGCTTATCGCCGAGATCTCGATATTGTACTTTTTAAGAAGCGCCTTGTATGCCTCAATATTCTCCGAGGACGCAAGAAGCTCCTCGGGCTTAAGATGATAATCGTGGGGATATCCGCCCGCACCTATCTCGATGCACTGTACGCCAAGCTTATTAAGTCGTGCAAGCGCCTCTTCAAATGTGAGGTCGGCAAGCACGGGATTCATTACACCAAGCTTCATTTTTTATCCTCCGAAATTAAAAGTATATCGTCTTTCCTGTCTTTGCAGACTCGTATACTGCCTCAAGTATCTGCGATACGACAAGCGCTTCTTCGGGCTTTACGACCGGTTCCGTGTCATTTACGACCGCCTCGATCCACTGCCTTGCCTCAAGGTCTGCATCTGTTTCCTTAGGTGCGTGATAGAACGCAACTCCGCCGCTCTCAAGGTCGGGCTTTGTTACTACCTGACGGCCAAACTCAACAAAGTTGATGCGAAGTCCGTCCTTCATGTCCGCTCCCGCTTTCGTACCGCAGAGCGACGTCTTTGCCTCGTCGACTTCAAGAGTGTTGAGTGCCCAGCTCGACTCGAGAATGATGGTCGCGCCGTTCTTCATTGTAATAAACGCAAATGCGCTGTCCTCGACCGTGAACTCGTCACATTTCCAGTCGCCCCAAGCGTTGCCTGTTTCTTTCTGGTCGTTGAGCTTCTTGAATGTAGAGCCGGTAACGCTCTTTACCTCATAGTTGTTCATGCACCAAAGCGTGAGGTCGAGCGCGTGTGTTCCGATATCGATAAGCGGACCGCCGCCCTGCTCATACTCGTTAAGAAATACTCCCCAAGTGGGAACCGCACGGCGTCTGAGCGCGTGTGCCTTTGCGAAATACACCTCACCGAGATCGCCTCTCTCGCACGCTCTGTGGAGATATCTGCTGTCAGCTCTGAAGCGGTTCTGGTAACCGATGGTGAGCTTCTTTCCGGTCTCTTTTGCGGCATCAAGCATCGCCTTTGCTTCAACAACAATCTTTACCATCAACTTCTCACACATTACGTGCTTGTTTGCGTGAAGCGCATCGACGGTTATGAACGAATGGCTTCTGTTGGGTGTGCAGACGTGTACGACCTCGATCTCATCCATCGCAAGAAGATCCTTGTAATCTGTGAACACCTTTGCATCCGGCGTGCCGTACTTTTCTGCCGCCGCCCTTGCCTTTTCCTCGATTATGTCGCAGAAAGCTACCATTTCAACGTTCGGAAGCTTCTTAAGCGAGGGCATGTGCTTGCCGTTGGCGATACCGCCGCATCCGATAATACCTACTTTTACTGTTCTTTCCATTTGGTTATCCTCCTCCAAATAAATTTATTACAAATTCATTATAGACAAAAGCAAAATCATTTGATATAATTATCATATATAAAAATATCAATATTTTGTCATTTGGAGAAAATATGAAAGAGCTGTATTTTGAAAAGAAGCTTATGAGCGAGCGCCACCCGTTTCCGTTTTGGGTGGATTATCAGACACGCGAGGGCGCAGGTATGATGTGCAACGCGCACTATCACAGCGCCATCGAAATGATATACGGATACGTCGGAAGATCAAAGGTGCTTTTAAACGGTCAGACCCTCTTTTTCGGAGAGGGCGACCTCCTGCTGCTCAATTCCAATGACGTGCACAGCATCATCGGACTTGACGAGCGCACCGAGTATCTTATGGTGCAGTTTGACCCGTCTCTCCTCTACACCGGCTCGCACAGCTTTTTTGAGATAAAATACCTTCTCCCCTTTACGTTAAACTCCTCGACGCACCAGAAGATATTCTTCTACGACGAATTTAACGATATAGATATTTTTTCGCTTATGGAAAACATCCGTGACGAATCAAAGCGTAAGGATTACGGCTACGAGCTTGCCATTCGCACCGATATCAGCAAGATATTTTTGTGGATACTTCGCACCTGGAACAAACGCGGCATCAATCTTAACATCGAAGATAAGATAACCGAGACCTCGGCTCAAAGACTGCAGGCAGCGATAAGCTTTGCAAAGAGCAATTTCAAAAACGAGATCAGCGCGAAGGACGCGGCAAAGGCATGCAACGTGAGCTACAGCTACTTTTCGCGGTTTTTCAAAAATGTCACAAAAAGAAATTTCAGCGACTATGTTAATTTCTTGCGGATAACCGAAGCCGAGAAGCTGCTCACCGAGAGCGATATGCCGATAACCGAGATAGCATACGAGGTCGGTTTTTCATCATCAAGCTACTTTATCGCGCAGTTCAAATCAGCAAAAGGCATCTCTCCCGCAAAATACAGAAAGAGTTTTAATACAACTATATAAAAATCACTTGCATAATCGAAAAAAATATGGTATACTATGATTTGTGACCTGACAAGCTGTAAAACGAGGTCATACCGGCCGGGGAGATAGCGGTGCCCTGTACCTGCAATCCGCTACAGCAGGGGTTACGTCCCTTTTTGAGGGTGATTATCTTGTGGTCTGCACCGTATTTCGCTGTGCTGACGAATGGGTCTTGCGCAATCGGAACCTGTGAACCATGTCAGGTGGGGAACCAAGCAGCATTAAGCAGTACTTCCGGTGTGCCGCGAGGGTGCCTGTTCCGAGCAGCGTGTACGGATAGCGCACAGGATGATCATTCGATTCTTGGGTGTATGACCTTGTTTTACAGCTTGTCTTTATTTTTTGAAAGTGAGGGAAAGAGATGCATCAGGCACTGTACAGAAAATGGCGCCCCGCCACCTTTGATGAAGTCTGCGGACAAGAGCAGGTCTCATCGGTGCTTAAATATCAGGTCGACTCTGGCAAGCTCTCGCACGCCTACCTATTTTGCGGCTCGCGCGGAACAGGTAAGACCTCCTGTGCAAAAATACTTGCAAAAGCGGTAAACTGCCTCTCTCCCGTAAACGGAAATCCCTGCGGAGAATGCGAAGCATGCCGTACGGTCGATTCGGGCGTTGCCACCGACATACTTGAAATGGATGCGGCGAGCAACAACGGTGTTGAAAACATCCGCGACATCCGCGACGAGGTCATATACACCCCCGCATCGCTCAAATACCGCGTTTACATCGTCGATGAGGTGCATATGCTTTCGGGCCCCGCCTTCAACGCGCTCCTAAAAACGCTTGAAGAACCGCCCGCACACGTAATATTCATTCTTGCCACGACCGAGCTTCACAAGCTTCCCGCAACCATAATATCGCGTTGTCAGCGCTTTGATTTCAGACGCATCGCAACTCCTACGATAGCTGCACGGCTCACACACATAGCCGACACCGAAGGATTCAAGATAGAAGATGATGCCGCAACGCTTATTGCGAAGATATCGCAGGGCGGCATGCGCGATGCCATAAGCTTGCTTGAGCTATGCTCGGGAAAGGCCGAAAAAATAACCGTCGATGCGGTAAACGAGGCGGTCGGAAGCACGGGACGCGACAGCGTTGTTCGTCTTGTAAAGGCACTTGCAAATAAAGACCACAACACGATCTTCGACACGGTCGATTCGGTCACCTCATCCTCAAAGGATCTCGCGGTCTTCTGGCAGGACCTTATAAACTTCTACCGCGATATGCTCATATACAAATCCACCGCCTCTGCGGGCAAATATCTTGACCTTACAGAGGGCGAGACCGAGCAGTTAAAGGAAATATCCGCGCTCTTCTCGCGTGAGACCATCATATACCACAGTAAGCTTCTTGACGAAGCGCTCTTCTCTATGCAACGTCAAAGCTCGCTCAAGAGAGCGCTGTGCGAGCTTACTCTCGTGCGTATGTGTGACGAAAAGCTCGACTCCTCATATGAGGCATTGCTTCTCCGCGTTGCCGCACTTGAGGACAGAATAAACTACGGCGCACCCGCACCCATAGCCGTAAGTGCACCTTCCCCTGCCCCCGAAAAGGCCGCTCCCACACCCAAGCCCGAGCCCAAAAAGGCAGAGGTAAAGGAAAGCGTAGAAGCAAAAGCAGCACCGCAGGCAAAGAAAGCGGGAATAACGCCCCTTCCCTATTGGCGCGAGGCGGTAGATGAGATAATACGCCGTGACAGCTCGCTTGTCGGCTTTATCGGCTCGTCCAAGGCATACAGGGATGAGGACGGAAAAATACACGTGCGCTTTTACAACAGCTTTGCTATAAGCGTTATCGGAAACGATGAAAATAAAGCAAAGCTCCGCTCGATCATATCCTCATTTGAAGGCAGAGAGGTAAAAGAGACCGACCTTATTCTCGAGGACGCACCCACACCAAAAAAAGAAACATCATCGATCGATGAAATAATGGACAATATAGATTAAGGAGTAATAAAAATGAAAGCAAGATTACCGAAAGGCATGGGCGGCGGCCCGCAGAATTTTAACTCTATGCTCAAGCAGGCGCAAAAGATGCAGGAGGATATGGCAACCCTTCAGGAAGACCTTGAAGCGCGCGAGTACGAAGTATCGGCAGGCGGCGGTGTCGTCGGCGTAAAGATAAACGGAAAGCACGAGATACTTGACATACGCATCGAGCCCGAGATAGTCGATCCCGACGATATCGAAACGCTCTCCGACATTCTCGTTGCCGCTGTAAACGAGGCAATAAAGAAGGTCGACGCAGTCTCCGCCGAGGAAATGGGCAAAATAACAGGTAGTGTGGGCATGGGTATGCCCGGAATGTTCTAAGCCATGGCAGATCAGATAGAGCCGCTCCAGCGGCTGACAGAATATTTCCAACGCCTCTCGGGAATAGGAAAAAAGACGGCGCTTCGCCTTGCATTCTCGGTGCTTGATCTTCCCGATGACGATGCAGAGGATTTTGCGCGTGCGATACTCGATGCCAAGCGCAACATCCACTATTGCTCGGTGTGTCAGGACCTTACCGACAAGGACGTATGCTCGGTGTGCTCCGACCTTCGCCGCGACAGAAGCGTAGTATGCGTTGTCGAGGACACAAAGGCGGTAATGGCACTCGAAAAGGTCAAGGAATACCGCGGTACATACCACGTGCTCCACGGAGCGATCTCTCCGATGAACGGAGTAACGCCAAACGACCTCAAGATAAAAGAACTGCTTGAACGCCTCAAGGACGACGAGATAAAAGAGGTAATAGTCGCAACCAACCCCACAGTAGAGGGAGAAACGACGGCTATGTACCTTGCAAAGCTTTTAAAGCCCTTTGATATAAAGGTCAGCCGACTCGCTTACGGAATACCCGTGGGCGGCGACCTCGAATATGCGGACGAGGTCACTCTTTTCCGCGCACTCGAGGGCAGACGCGAATACTAAAACCAAGTTTTACACCACCAAAAGCCGTTTGGTTTTTGGTGGTGTTTTTTCCTTTTTTGAGCGTAATACCGACGCACTTGCCATC
>JAZNZQ010000294.1:0-2425 GCA_045595035.1 Eubacteriales bacterium
AGGCATCAATGGTAGTCCTCTCTCACAATCATCCGTACGGATACGCTATTCCATCGAGCGACGATAAAAACACAACGAGAAATCTTGAAATAGCGCTTGACCTTGTCGGCATCAAGCTTCTTGACCATATAGTTGTCGGCTCGGGCAGATTCTTACCCATAATCGGCAACAAAAGCATTTTGCGCTCGGGTATCCCCGACTCCTTCTACGGAGATAATTAAAGAACAAAAAGCATTCGGTCTACGGGTGCTTTTTTTATATAAAAGCGTTGCATTTTGCGTCGTTTTATGATATAATAAGAACATCTGTTTTACAAGATTTTAAGGGTGATATAAATGCGTGTAGTTGTTGCAATAGATTCGTTCAAAGGAAGTCTTTCTTCGGTTGCGGCAGGCAATGCCGTAAAAGAGGCGATACGCAAGCTTGATAAAGAAGCCGAGGTAACAGTAAGACCGTTGGCTGACGGCGGCGAGGGGACTGTCGATGCGCTCTCGTCCGTGCTTGACTCCGATATTATTGAGGTCATGGTAACAGGTCCGCTTGGACATCCGGTCAAAGCAAAATACTGCATATTAAAAGAAAACGATACCGCCGTTATCGAGATGGCATCGGCATCGGGTATTACGCTTGTCTCGGAAAAAGAAAGAGATCCTATGGAAGCCACGACATACGGTGTGGGCGAGCTTATAAAGGATGCCATATTGCGCGGATGCCGCAGGTTTATAATCGGAATAGGCGGAAGCGCTACAAACGACGGCGGAACGGGCATGCTCGCGGCGCTCGGAGTGGAATTTTCCGCAAAGGACGGCAAGTCCATACCGCTCGGTGCAAAGGGGCTTGAAAAGCTTCATAAAATAAGCACCAAAAATGTCATGCGAGAGCTTGATGAATGTACATTTACTGTCGCATGCGACGTAAAAAATCCGCTCTGCGGTGAAAACGGCGGCAGTGCCGTATTTCCTCCTCAAAAGGGCGCGACTCCCGACATGATAGAAAAAATGGACGCTTGGCTCGAGCATTACGCCAAGCTTACCGAAGAAGTATCAAAGAGAGCGGACAAGGACTTCGAGGGTGCGGGTGCCGCAGGCGGACTCGGCTTTGCATTCCTGTCTTACACGAACGCCGCACTGAAGTCGGGTATAGATATAATTTTGGAAGAAACAAAAACAGAGGACGATATAAAGACCGCAGATATCGTCGTAACCGGAGAGGGCCGTCTCGACTCTCAGACCGTCATGGGAAAGGCACCGATAGGTGTTGCCGCACTTGCAAAAAAGCACGGCAAACCGGTTATCGCCTTCTGCGGCTGTGCCACGGCTGATGCAGATATATGCAACGAGCACGGCATAGATGCGTTTTTCCCTATACTGCGAAATGTTACCTCACTTGAAGATGCACTTGATACTAACAATGCATACAACAATCTGCTTGCCACGGCATATCAGGTATTCAGACTGATAAATATAAATTGATACTTTGAAAGGAGCGAGATCATGCCGGATAAGTTCATATTACATTCCGAATACAAGCCCACGGGCGACCAGCCCGAGGCGATAGATGCCCTTGTGCGCGGGATCGAATGCGGCATGAAGGCACAGACCCTGCTCGGTGTTACCGGCTCGGGCAAGACCTTTACTATGGCGAATATTATTGAAAAGGTCAACCGTCCGACACTTGTTCTCGCTCACAACAAAACGCTTGCGGCACAGTTGTGTACCGAAATGCGTGAGTATTTTCCCCATAATGCAGTTGAATACTTTGTTTCCTACTACGACTACTATCAGCCCGAGGCGTATATTCCCGGAAAAGATATGTATATTGAAAAGGATTCATCGGTCAACGACGAGATAGACAAGCTCCGTCACTGCGCGACCTCTTCCCTTTTTGAGAGGCGTGACGTTATCATCGTTGCCAGCGTATCATGCATATACAGCTTGGGAGATCCGAGAGAATATCAAAGCCAGTTTTTCGCGATACGTCCGGGTATGATAATTTCAAGAGATGACGTACTTCGCAAGCTCGTCTCGATAGGTTACGAGAGAAACGACATCAATTTCACCCGAAACAAGCTCCGCGTGCGCGGCGACGTTGTAGAGGTGTTCCCCTCGTCCGAGGGTGACAAGGCGATAAGGATCGAATTTTTCGACGATGAGATAGACCGCATATCCGAAATAAACATAGTCACGGGTGAGCTCATACGAACTCTCTCTTATGCGGCGATATACCCGACGACCCACTACGCTGTATCCCCCGAGCGCAAGGAAAAAGCGCTTCTTGAAATAGAAGAAGAAATGATCGAGCGAGTCGAGTTTTTCAAGTCGCAGAACAAGCTTCTTGAGGCGCAAAGAATAGAAGAGCGCACAAAATACGACCTCGAGATGCTTCGCGAGATCGGTTTTTGCTCGGGCGTTGAAAACTACTCCCG
>JAZNZQ010000295.1:0-3812 GCA_045595035.1 Eubacteriales bacterium
AAGAGCAAAATCGGTGCTTTGAAAATCGTCGGTTAGTGCAACTCTCGCGGTAAGAGCTATATTCAGCTCGTTTTGCGAGAGAAGCTTGTAAAAAGCGAAAAGCTTTCCGTCGTCCGAATTTTCTATCGGTAAAATGCAATACTCGCACCTGCCGTACGCGACCTCCTCGCATATTGCCGTAAAGCTGTCAAAATAGATTGCTGTCGGCTTTTGAACGAACGGCTCAAAACGAGAATACGCGGTATCGGTATACACGTTTTGCATACACGCGACCTTGCCCAAAGCACTCGAGGGAAGTCCTTCTCCCGAAGTGTGAAAAAAGCCCGAGACCGATGTGTTTTCGCGGATCTCGCCAACCTCCTTTATAAAGCGGGCAAGCTGTGCAAGCTCAAGGTTATCGGAGACGGTGCCAAAGACGTCGACCATGTCGCGCGTCTCTTTGACAGAATCACGAACGATCCCTCCTCTTGCCGACCGATATTCATCCCTCAATCTTTGAAGAAGGACGGCGTCAAACGGCATTCCGGACAAGTAACCCGAGGAGGAGAGCATCTCGTGTGCAAGCTCCTTTATATGTGCAAGCCGCATCTCGAAAAGATGCGATGCACGTGTGTCAAGCTCAGCTAAATTCTTGATAACAGCATCCATGTCAGAACTTTTCGAGCATATCGAAGCTTTCGGAAAGGAAGCTCTGAAGCTCGTCTGCCGTAAGCTGTCTCTGTGCAAGAAGCGCGAGCGTGTATATCTGCTTGGCAACCTTTTTCGCCTTATCCGAGTCGGTCTCAATAAGTGATGCGAGACGTTCGATAAGCGGTGCGGAGCTGTTCACGACAAGTGTCATCTCCACAGGGAATGACATCTTCTCCCCTGCCCCCGACATGGCGTACATACGCATCATATCATCCATTCTGCGCGACTCCTCGGAAATATTGAGTATCGCGGGAACCTTCACGCTCTTTAGCTTCTCGAATCTTACGTTCAGCTTTTCGCTTTCGGATATCTCGACAAAGAGCTTCTTTATATCCTCGTTCTCGCTCACGTCTCCCTCTTCTTTAAGTGCACCTGCGACATCAGCGTCAACACGAACGAATTTCACACCTGCTCTGTCCTGCTCGATAACGTTGATAAACTGCGTATCGATCACGCGGTCAAGAAGCACGACACTAATACCCTCATCCGAAAACATAGAGATATACTGTGCCTGTGCGACCTTGTCTGCGGCATAATATACTGTATTCTCGTGCTTTTCCTTCGCGCCTTCAAGATACTCGTCAAGCGTAACGAATTTTCCGTCCGTTCCCTCAAAAAGCACCGAACCCTTGACTCTGTCGTAAAATTTGCGGTCGCGAAGCGATGCGTACTCAACAAAGGTCTTAAGGTCACGCCAAAGCCCCTCGTATTTTTCACGCTCGGTGTTGTATAGAGAGTTGAGTTTATCTGCTACCTTCTTTACGATGTGAGCCGAAACCTTTGAAACGTAGGTGTTGTTCTGCAGGTAGCTTCTCGAAACGTTAAGAGGAAGCTCGGGGCAATCGAGCACACCCTTTAGCATAAGCATATACTCGGGTATGACCTCTTTCATATTATCGGCAACAAAGACCTGATTGTAGTAGAGCTTGACCTGTCCCTCAAGCGACTCAAATTCGGAGCTTATCTTCGGAAAATAAAGCACTCCCTTGAAGTTAAGCGGGTAGTCGGCATTCAGGTGGATATGGAAAAGCGGCTCCTTGTAATCGTAAAAGACCTTACGGTAGAACTCTGCATAATCCTCGTCGGTGCACTCGGATGCGGCGCGTTGCCAGAGGGGATTTGTGTCGTTTATGGGAGAGAGCTTCTTGTGCTCGCAGTTCTCGTCCTCGCATTCGCACTCCTCTGCTTCTTCGTTTATAAAAAAGATCTCAACCGGCATAAACGCGCAATACTTGTCAAGCACGGCACGAAGCTTGTGCTCATCGAGAAATTCGTTCTCGGACTCCGAAATATGCATCACAACAGATGTGCCGCGTTCTTCCTTTTCGACGTCGGTATATATCTCATACTCGCCTGCCTCGTTGCACACCCACCTGACTGCCGGTGCACCCGTGTACGACTTTGTGATGACCTCGACCGTGTCGCTCACCATAAACGAGGAATAAAATCCGAGTCCGAAGTGACCGATAATGCCGTTTTTGTTATTTTCGGCAGACTCGGTGTTCTCATACTTCTGTATAAATTCAAGTGCGCCCGAGAGTGCGATCTGACAGATGTAGCGGCGTATCTCATCCTCGCTCATGCCGATACCGTTATCTGTAACCGTAAGAGTACCCTCGCTCTTATTTAAGCTGACGGTTATCTTAAAATCATCGTCAAGGTCGCGCACCTCTCCAAGGGATGCAAGCCGCTTGAGCTTTGTTATCGCGTCAGATGCGTTGGAAACTATCTCGCGAAGAAAGATATCCTTCTCGGAATAGAGCCATCTTTTTATTATCGGGAAGATATGCTCGGTCTCGACCGAGATCCCGCCCTTCATTATGTTTTCATCCATAATATACGCCTCCAATCATAAAGGCAATAATTGCCTAATATATATTTTACACCTTTTTTTGGCTTTAGTCAATATTTGCCTATCATTTAAAAATAAGTTTGCAAGTAAGTTGCAAAGTTTTCTCCTTTATGATAAAATATGTATATCACTTTTTTGGAGGGACGAAATGAAGTTTTCCGTACGCGCGCCCGCGAAAATAAATCTTTTTCTTGACATAACAGGCCGCCGCGAAAACGGCTACCACGACATAAAGAGCATAATGCAAAGCGTTGATCTGTGTGATGTGCTGAGCTTTGAGACCTCAGACTCTTTCTCACTTTCTTGCACGGACAAAACACTTGCCTGCGACAACACAAATCTCGTTTGGCGCGCATCCGATGCATTTTTTGAAAAAACGGGAATTGAAAACAAAAATGTTGCAATTACTATAGAGAAAAACATCCCCATGGCGGCAGGGCTTGCAGGTGGCAGCGCCGATTGTGCCGCAGCACTTGTGGGGCTCAACAGATACTACTCATTCCCCTTGAGCGAAAATGAGCTATGCGATATCGGTGCCACGCTCGGTGCGGACGTGCCGTTTTGCATAAAGGTCGGTACGTATATAACAGAGGGCATCGGCGAGATAATGACAGAAGCACCTCCCCTGCCTGACTGCATCCTTGTAGTTGCAAAGGATCCATACGACGGGGTTTCCACTCCGGCCGCATATAAAGCGCTCGATGAGCTTTACACGGGTTTCGAAAACCGCGCACCTCACGCAGGTTTTGAGCGTGTATATACTGCGCTTGAAAAACGCGATATAAAGGCAGTCGCAGATTCGCTTTACAATATATTTGAGGACGTGATACTCCCCTCTCATCCGAGCGTAACAAAAATAAAGCAAGCGATGACAGGCGGAGGAGCACTTACAGCAATCATGAGCGGAAGCGGCCCGTCGGTGTTCGGAATTTTTGATGATATAAAAAAAGCAAACGAAACAGCAAGCAAATTAAAGCAGCTCGGAGTATTTGCCGCAGTCTGCCGCCCGATAGAAAAGAGATAAAAAGGTGTTGCACACAGATGCAACACCTTTTGTTATTTCTTTATATCCTTTACAAAATCCTCGATGCGCTCAAGGGCGGCGGAAATATGCTTTACAGAATATGCATACGAAATTCTCGCAAAGCCCTCTCCGCACTCACCGAATGCCGTTCCCGGAACTATCGCGACCTTATGCTCATAGAGGAGGCGTTCTGCAAATTCATCGCTTGTCATTCCGAAATCACCTATCTTGGGATAGATGTAGAAG
>JAZNZQ010000296.1:0-3252 GCA_045595035.1 Eubacteriales bacterium
TACCAAGAGATATCTGCAGTACCGTCATATACCGCCGCCGAAGCAGAAATGCACAGCAGACACACTACAAACGTAAGAGTGATCGTCAAAAACAGTTTTTTCATTTTTCCCTCCGTAATAATAAAAAGGTGTGCGCAACCGAAGTCACACACACCGAAAAATGCATGGCTCCAATTGCTACCACACAAATTGAATTTGTAAACTTACTCTATTGTAGGGCAAAGCGTACAAAAACGGAGCATGCATTTTTGCCAAAACAAAAAAGCACACTTTCAGCTTTTACAACAGAGTAATAATTTTATTCAATTTGTGTGGTGATTTTAGTTTACCACAGTTTCAAGCTTTTTACAAGTACTTTTTTTATTTTCATCCTTTCCTTGATTTGCTCTCTCTTTTGTGATATTATATATAGGTAAAAATCGTAAAAGGAGGAATATTATGACCGTCATCATCGCAGAGAAGCCGAGCCTGGCGCGAAATATAGTTGAAGCCATCGGAAATATGAAGAAAAACGGCAACTTTTACGTCGGCGGAAGCTACATCGTCACGTATGCGTTCGGTCATCTTTTTTCCCTTTCCGATATTGAAGATTACGTAGGTACACCCGAGGGCGAGCGCGGATGGACATTAAAAAATCTCCCCTGCTTCCCCGCTGAGTTCAAATTTGCTCTCAAAAAGGACGCCAACAAAAACGTTGATGCGGGCGTGCTTCGTCAGTTTCAGACGATAAAGGAGCTGTGCTCGCGCGCTGATGTTGATACCGTCGTAAACGCAGGAGACTCGGACCGCGAGGGCGAGATAATCATCCGCACCTGCATAAAGGAGGCACAAATCTCGGGAAAGAAGCTGATGAGATTATGGCTTCCCGACCAGACCGCACAGACCATAACGAAGGCGCTCTCGGAGATGAAGAGCGAGGATGAATACGAGAATCTCGCCGCCGAGGGCTACGCGCGCACCTACATGGACTGGCTCTACGGAGTAAACCTCACACGTTATGCAACACTCAAAAGCGGAACTCTGCTTCGAGTGGGCCGCGTCATCGTGCCGATAGTCAAGGCGATATACGACCGTGACATGGCGATACGCAACTTCAAGCCCGAGAAATACTACGCTCTTGTCGGATACGCAAACGTTCGCGGTGAGGATATAGAGGTAAAAAGCAAGGAGCGCTTCGCATGGAATGAGGCAGAAAAGGCAAAGGCGCTCTGCGACAAATATTCGGCTGCCGATGCGACCGTAACTTCGGTCAAAAAAAAGAGAGATACCCTTTCACCGCCGAAGCTTTTTTCTCTTACCAAGCTGCAGAATGCTCTCGGCAAAAAATACAAGATGTCTATGGCGGACAGCTTAGCGATACTTCAGAAGCTCTACGAGGAGGGATACGTCACCTATCCGCGTACAAACTCCGAGTATCTTGCAAGCGCCGAAAAGGACAAGATGAAGCAGATAATCGCATCTGTCGGAATGCTCGGATATCCCGTCGTGTTCAAGGACAAAAAAACGATATTCGACGACTCGAAGATAGAAGCCCACTCGGCTCTCACGCCGACGTATAAGATACCGGACAAGGCAAAGCTCTCCCCCGACGAGATGAAAGTCTATTCGATGATAATGCGCCGCTTTGTCGCGGTCTTTTGTGCCGAGGAGTGCAAGGTCGACAAGACAGAGATAAAGATAGACCTTGGCGGCATGGAGGAATTCACGCTTAAGGGCACCGTTATCGTCTCGCCCGGCTGGACGAAGTACGATGAATACACGCAAAAGGACAAGATTCTGCCGGCGCTTGAAAAGGACGAGGTAATACGTTTTGCCTTTACACCTGAGGAAAAGGAGACGACACCCCCGAAGCACTACACGATAGAAACGCTCAACAATTACTTAAAAAATCCCTTCAAGGAAGAAAAGGCACAAGAATCCGATAACGACGAGGATGACTACAGGGCGATATTCGAGGGACTTGAGCTTGGCACAGAGGCGACTCGCACGGGGATCATCGACAACGCGAGAAAAAGCGGATATATAGAGCTTAAAAAGGACGTTTACACGATACTGCCCGACGGCGAATATTTCATTGAATCTCTCTCGCGCATGGGGATCGTTATGGACAAGTTCAAAACGGCCGAGTTCGGTAAATCGCTCAAAAAGGTCTACCGCGGCGAGTTCACGATACGCGACAGTCTCGTAATTGCCGAAAATGAGATAAGTGCCGTATTCAAAAAAGCACCGTCCGCACCCGAGTGTGACCTTGACAACGGATTTTTCGGTGAGGTCGTCGGAAAATGTCCTATGTGCGGCCGCGACGTAGTCAGATTCAAAAAAAGCTACGGTTGCTCGGGCTACAAAGAGGGCTGCTCCTTTGTGATATGGGATACTATGTGCTCTCGCTCGGTTCCCATCTCGGCGGCAAAAAGCTTGCTTGAAACAGGCAAGAGCGCAAAGCTGCAGGGCTTTATCTCTAAGGCGGGCAAGCCGTTTGACGCCGCGCTCAAGCTTGAGGACGGAAAGGTCAAATTTGATTTTTAGGAGATACTATGATAATAGATATTGAAGGAAACAAAAGATATAAAATAAATCTTCACACTCACACGACCATCTCGGACGGCAAAGTCACCCCCGAACGCTCGGCAGAAATATACCGCGAGGCGGGATACGATATGATCGCCTTTACCGACCATTGGAAATACGGTGAGGAAAGAGTCGTGAGCGGTCTTAAGATCCTCTCGGGATGTGAGTACGACCGCGGCATCCATCCGTCCGAGCACATCTATCATATAGTCGGCGTCGGAATGGAAAAAGCACCCGCGCTTATCAAGGGAGAGGCAAGTGTACAGAATATGATAGACGAGATAAATGCGTGCGGCGGTGTAGCGATACTTGCACACCCATGCTGGTCGATGAACATAGCCACGCATGCAATAAATTTCAAGGGACTTGATATAACCGAGATATACAACACCCTCTCGGGATGCGGTGCAAACGTGCGTCCCTATTCGGGAGATTTTGTCGACATTTCCGCAAATCTGGGCAAGTTCTATGATCTTGTAGCGGCAGACGATACCCATTTTTACAATGAAGAGGAAACGACGAGCTATATTCTCGTAAAAAGCAACTCGGACAACTCACGCGATATCGTAAAGGCCATAAAAGCGGGCGACTATTTTGCGACACAAGGACCGCAGCTGTTCGTTTCGCGCGAAGGACGGACGATCAAGATAAAATACACCCCGGTCGACAAGGTTGCATTCTTCT
>JAZNZQ010000297.1:0-3312 GCA_045595035.1 Eubacteriales bacterium
ATATTTTCCCGAGCTTTACGAGATGCTCGGTGTCTATCTTGCGCTCGTTACCGTAAACTGTATCATACTTGGCAGAGCAGAGATGTTCGCAAGTAAGAATTCGGTTGGAAGAGCCGCGCTTGACGGACTTGGAATGGGTATTGGCTTTACACTTGCGCTTACAGCGATGGCAACTATCAGAGAAGTGTTCGGCGCTGCGAGCTTTGCGGGAATCGAGATCCCCTTCCTTGCCAACTACAAGATCGAGTTTTTGATAAAGGCCCCCGGAGGACTTCTTGTATACGGACTACTTATTGCTCTTGTATATAAGCTTACAGAGGGCAAGAAGAATAAAAAGAGAGAATTTTCTTGTGCCTCCTGCCCCTCGGCGTCATTTTGCGGACAGAAATGTAATATGGAAGAAAAGGAGGCGGAATAATGGAAATGTTCAAAACTCTTATAGTTATCCTGCTTTCCTCGGTGTTTGTAAGTAATTACGTGCTTACAAGATTCCTTGGCATCTGCCCGTTTCTCGGTGTTTCAAAGCAGATAGGACAGGCGGTCGGTATGGGCGTTTCGGTAACTGCCGTCATGCTTCTTGCATCGCTTGTTACCTGGCCTATACAGCATTTTGTGCTTAACGTATTTGATCTCGGTTACCTTCAGACGATAGTGTTTATTCTCGTTATTGCCTCGCTCGTTCAGATGCTTGAGACTATTCTTAAGAAGGTTTCGCCCGCTCTTCATAAGGGACTTGGCGTTTATCTCCCGCTTATAACGACAAACTGCGCCGTCCTCGGTGTTGCAATAAACAATATCACAGACGGATACGGCTTTGTCGAATCTATGGTCAGCTCGCTCGGCTGCGGGCTGGGATTCCTGCTTGCAATGGTGCTCTTCTCGGGTATCAGATCACGTATAGACGATGCGGAGATACCGAAGCCGTTCAGAGGACTCGGAGCAACGCTTATTGCGGCATCGTTTATTTCGCTTGCTTTTATGGGCTTTGCGGGAATCGTAGAGAATATCTTTGCTTGATAGAGGTGTAATATGATAGTTGATATATTGATCGCGCTGGCGGCTGTTGCGGCAACGGCGCTTGTACTTGGAATATTACTTGCTCTTATTTCTCACTATTTCGGTGTTAAAGCTAACGAATCGGTCAAACCCATCCGCGAAGCTCTGCCCGGCATCAACTGCGGCGCGTGCGGATACAAGGGATGTGATGACTATGCAGTTGCCGTAGCCGAGGGAAAGGCAGAGCCCAACCTATGCGTCCCCGGTGCAAACGAGACTGCAAAAACTATAGGAGAGATACTCGGCATCAAGGTCGAACCGCCAAAGGATTACGTTGCTTTCGTTCACTGCAACGGAAACTATGATGCTACGGGCGATAAGATGCGCTATGAGGGAATTGAGAGCTGTAATGCTGCCGCCCTTATCTTCGGAGGACCGAAGGCGTGTCATTACGGTTGTATCGGCTTTGGCGACTGCGCGCTTGCTTGTCCGTCCAACGCTATATGTGTCAGGAACGGTGTCGCGCACGTTGATGCGGCAATTTGTATCGGTTGCGGTCTATGCATGAGCTTGTGTCCTCACAAAATGATATCCATGGTGCCTCATAACGCGGCTGTCGTAGTCATGTGTAACAGCAGGGAAAAGGGCGCGGCGGCAAAAAAGGCATGCCAAAATGCTTGTATCGCGTGCAAAAAATGCGAAAAGGTCTGCCCAAACGGTGCCGTCAAGGTTGAAAACAACATTGCTATCATCGACTATAACAAATGTAACGGTTGCGGTGCTTGTGCCGATGCGTGTCCCACTAAGTGCCTGAAACACGCTACGTTCCCCGATAGAGTAATATGAGCTTTAAGCTTTTTCAAAAAGATAAAAAAAGAAGAAATGACTTGATCTTTATATCTTTTTTGCTCATCATGCTTTCTCTTTTCGGCTTACTGTATTCTCTTTGCCGCGAAAAGGGAAGCTGCGTTCGTGTAGAGGTGGACGGAGCATTCTTTGGAGAATACTCCCTTTCCTCTGACAGAGAGGTAGAGATCCAATCAAAGAACGGGACGAACCGCCTTGTAATAAAAGACGGACGCGCAAGCGTGAGTGAGGCAAGCTGTCCTGACGGAATATGCTCGTCCCACCGACCCGTATCAAGAGTGGGGGAGAGCATAGTATGCCTTCCAAACAAGGTCGTAGTGACGGTTGCGGGTGAGAACGAAGACAAGGTCGACATTGCGGCGTAGGGGTGATGCAGAGTGAGAAAAACCAACGTAAAAAAGCTTGCACTGCTGGGCCTTTGTGCATCGGTCGCTTTGGTGCTTTCATACCTGGAAGCACTTGTTCCGCCGATCGTACCGGCTGTCCCCGGTATAAAGCTGGGGCTACCGAATATAGTAGTCATATTCGTTTTGTATAGATTCGGCTTAAAGGAGGCGGCGTCGGTCTCGATCGTTCGAGTCGTGATAGTATCTCTTCTTTTCGGTAACGCTTTTGCCCTTGCATACAGTATTGCGGGAGCATGCCTTAGCCTTGCAGTTATGGCACTGCTCAAAAAGGCGGATATCCTTTCAACGGTGGGTGTCAGCGTTGCGGGAGGTATATCGCACAACGTCGGACAAATACTTGTAGCCATGGCAGTCCTTCGTACTGCGGAACTTGGTTATTATCTGATAATTCTGGCAATAAGCGGGACGGTAGCAGGGATCTTTGTCGGTGTTTGCGGAAGCTTGGCTATAAAAAAATTGAAGAAAAAATAATTGGCTATTGACAAAAAATAAACAATATGATAATCTAATTTCGGCTTCCCCAAAAAATATATAAGGAGAAACAACATGAAAAGATTTCTTAGCGTAATTCTTGCTGTACTTATGGTCGTATCTGTCTTCGTGTTTGCTTCGTGCAATGATGCAGCAGAGACTACACTCAAGATGGGTCTTGGTGTGTACAGCGCGGTTTCCAAGGCAACGAATGCCGACGGAGACACAAACGGTAACGGTCAGGTTGCCGTCACAGCTGCCGCAGTTCTTCTCGATGCAGAAGGAAAGGTGGTCAAGTGCGTTATCGACACAGCTGATAATAAGGTAGCGTACACATCCGAAGGAAAGGCAGTTGCAAATTCTTCCTTTGCTACAAAATATGAGCAGGGTAAGGATTACAATATGGTTGCATACGGCGGAGCGACAAAGGAATGGTTCGAGCAGGCAGACGCCTTTGCGGCGCTTGTAGTCGGTAAGACTGCTTCCGAGATCAAAGCACTCGTTGCAGAGGGCAAAAAGGGAACAGCTGAGGTTATAAACGCAGGCTGTACCATTATGGTTGAGGAGTTTG
>JAZNZQ010000298.1:0-15239 GCA_045595035.1 Eubacteriales bacterium
TTCGTCTATACCGATGTAACCGCGGAAAACTCCCTTGTCACGTATCGCACACTGAAGCATTGACAAAACGCCCTGCGGCTCGAGTATCTCTCTTATATGAGAAGGAAGCTTCGTGACGTCGGCACAGTAGAATATACCTCGCTCGTTGAAAAGCTTGTCATAATCGGGTATCATGCTTTCGTATTCAATATCCTGAAGCCAATCCTTCTCGGGTGTTATTCCCTCATTGCACCATTCAAAAGTATTCGAGCAGGTGGTGTTATCATCGTTGTTTTCAAAAATGTAAAGTCGGCTGGCGTTCATCTGCTTTCCTACAAGCTCAAAGATAGAGTTTATGGTCTCCTCAATATCGCTCGTATCGTAAAGGCGTTGAAAAACGTATTCTATAAGGCTGTTGTTTGCAACACCAAGTCTCTCGTCGGAATCGATATGAACACTTATATTCGAGAAATACTCGGGGCGCTCCATGTCGGGATTATAAAAAGTCATGCATCCCTTTCCGTTCTTTTTGGAATTATAGAGTGCAATATCCGCCTTTTCAAAAAGCGAGTGATAGTCTGTGCCGTGGATGGGTGATATAGAAACTCCGACCGAGCAGGAGAGTGAGAATCCCGCATCCTCTTCTCTGTACAGAGTTTTGATATTGTTTATCATCTCATTGCAACGAGTCTCGATCAAATTTCTGTCGGACACGTTATTTACAAACACCATAAACTCGTCGCCGCCGATACGCCCGACAACGTCTCCCTCTCTGAACATTCCGTGTATCTCATCGGAAAGCGAAACAAGCACGTTGTCTCCGAAAAGGTGTCCGAAGGTGTCGTTTATGTCCTTGAAATTATCAAGGTCGATTATGACCATAGCTCCGTTCTTAGGAATATCGCTTTCCTTCAAAAGCTGCTCAACACGGTTCTTGGCCGCCTCCTTATTAAGCATCTTCGTCAGCGAATCACGCTCCGCTCTGTCAAGTATAGTCTTCGATTTTCTATAGTCATTATCAATATCGGAAATAAGACCGACCAGCTTGTACGCCGTACCCGTCTCATCACGCAACGCCGCCGCGCGCAAACGGTTGTAAAAATACTTGCCCGCCGCATCTGCGATCCTTATCGGGAACTCGATGAAAGAAAGCGCTCCGTCTTCCTTGATCTTTTTGAGATTCTCGTTAAAGATATCTATATCATCTGGATGGATATGCGAGCGCGTGTTTATATTGTGCGCCGCATTTTCTCCTATGCTTTCATATCCGAAGCGAATCTTGTATCTATCCGAACATTTAAGTGTATCGGAAACAAGATCGTATTCAAAGAGAATATCTCCGGTCTTATCAATTATCGTACGGTAAAGCGAGAGCGAGGAGATCATACTCTCATGATCTTCTCTCAGTCCGTCACAATTACAGAACACACCGGTTATACGCTCAACTCCGTTTTCATCGACAGACAGACGTCCCCTGGTAAGAAAATATGTAATATCTCCGTTTTTACATACCAGCGGAATGATCAGCTCTGTTATCTTACTTCTATCAAGCTGCGATGCAAGTTGTGCCGAAATGTACGCTTTTTTTGCGGGATCTATCAAATATCCTATGTCTGAAGAAAATACACTACTGAATTCTTCCTCGGTATAACCGAGTGCACGAACAAGTTTTTCTGCACCTGCCTCGACAACAAGTGTATTGTTCTTGTATATGCAAGTAAGTCCTACCACGAACTCACTTTCATTCGATTGTGTATTTACGTCAGTATGCTGTACGGATCTTTGCTCGAGTCTGCGCCAAAGTCCTATCGCCTTTTTTTCACTATCGTCTCCGGATTGTATGCGTATAAGTGTCGCCTCATAATCATAATACGTGCCGTCCGAGCTTCTCATACGGTAGTACCTTACAGTCTTACGCTGTCCACGTGAGAAGAAATCCTCGACATAATCGTCAAATCCGTCTATCACTCTGTCACGGTCATCGGGATGCACGATCTTCTCGACCAACGCCTTCATGAAGGAGTCGAAAGTCTTTTCGTTTTTAAGAGACGTGAAATCAAGATATGGGTCGTATATAAGGTGATACTCACCCGCAATAAAATCGATCTCCATTGTAGCGATATTAAAATGATGAAGTATCGAACGGTACTTGGTTATCGCCACATCAAGAGAATCCTTTGCGGATTTTTTTGGTGTGGGAAGCGGAACTGTAATACTGTCGGATTTCGGCGAATATCCGTCCGCATAAGAACGACCAAGCTCCTCAAAAATACCGCGCACGTTCTTGAAGCATTCGATAAGCTTGGGAGAAAAAGCACCGCATTCCCCGTTGATTATCATATTGGATGCCTCGAGATAAGGGATAGCCGACTTATAAACACGGTCTGTAGTCAGCGCATCGTAAGCATCGGCAAGACCGACCACCTGAGCGCATATCGGAATATCATCACCCGAAAGTCCGTCGGGATAGCCCTTTCCGTCCCAACGCTCGTGATGGTATCTGCAAATGTTGTATGCATACCTCATATAATCGTCATCCGCCGCATCCTTGAAACTTTCAAGAATATCACTGCCTGTGATCGTATGGGTCTTCATTATCTCATACTCTTCAGCCGTCAGGCGTCCCGGCTTGCCGAGAATAGCATCGGGAATGGCTATCTTTCCTATATCGTGAAGCGCAGATGCACTCGACATGGATTTGATGATATCGGCATCAAGCTGATATTCGGGGCAGGCGCTCTCAAGCTCTTCAAGAAGTATTTTTGTAAATCTGCGTATACGGAGAACATGCTGCCCCGACTCAATGCTTCTGTGCTCGATAAGCGCAGAGAGAGAGTCGACCATTACCTCATAAGAGCGATGAATAGCGTTTGTTCGCTCCTCTATCTGATTTTTCCAATCGCGCATTTCATTGTAATGAGAGGCAATGTTCGTAACTCTGCGCTTTACAAGAGTTGCATGGAAGGGATGGTTTATGACATCGTATGCTCCAAGCTCAAGAGAAAGCTTTTCATCTTTTGCCGAGTGGGCAGACACTATGGAAACAAACGGGATATTCTTTAGATACCCATCTTTTGAAAAGGTCGCAAGAGAAGGCGTTCCCGTGCGGGAGGTCATATTTGCATCGATCAGCACCACCGCCAATGAAGATGAGTTTTCATCCAAAAACAGACGCAGCTGCTCCTCATTTTTTGCCTCTAAAACATTATAATTTGATTCAAATATGTTTCTCAGCTCCGAACGGATCTCAGCCGATTCGGCGGCAAGTATCATTGTATCGGATATGTTCATAAAATTCTCCTTGTAATAAACTCGGGATCCTCCGAATTTTCGATCGCCGTTTCACGTGTGATCCTGCCATCTCTGTAAAGCTTCAAGAGAGAGGAATCCATGCTTATCATTCCCTCGCCTGCAAAGGAAGCAAGAGCCGCGGGAATCTGATGCGTTTTACCGTCGCGTATCAGCGCTTTTATCGCACTGTTTGTATGCATAAGCTCAAAGGCGGGGATAAGCGCGCCGTCTGTCGCTTTCACAAGCTGCTGCGAGACGACCGTGCGAAGCACCAAGGAGAGCTGTACTCTTATCTGCGCCTGTTGCTCAGCGGGAAAGGCATCTATTATTCTGTCTATACTGTTTGCAGTTCCCTTTGTATGAAGGGTAGCTATGACCGTGTGTCCGGTCTCGGCCGCAGTCATTGCCGTGCGTATCGTCTCGGCATCGCGCATCTCTCCAAGCAGTATTACATCGGGAGACTGACGAAGGCAAGAACGGAGCGCCGAGATGCAATCCTTGGTATCTATCGCTATCTCTCTTTGGCTGACGATACTTTTATCATTACGGTGGAGGTATTCTATCGGGTCCTCTATCGTGATTATATGTACGCTTCTCTCGCGGTTGATGCGGTCGATAAGACAGGCCTGTGTGGTCGATTTTCCGCTTCCCGCAACACCTGTAAATATGATCATTCCGTTTTTCAGCTTTGAAAGCTCCATAACCTCTTCGGGAATACCGAAATCCTTGTATGAGGGGATATTAAACGAAACGATGCGTATTACTGCGGCAAGAGAACCGCGCTGGCGGTATGCGCTCACGCGAAATCTCGCAAGTCCCGGTATAGCAAACGAAAAATCATCATCGCCAAGCTCGTTATATTTGTTCATTTCACGCTCGGAGATCTCGTATATCTTAGTAATAAGCTCCTTTGTGTCGGGGGGAAGAAGCTTTTCCTCGGAGATCGAAGAAAGCTCTCCGCCAAGCTTTACGGATACAGGCGCGCCCGCACCGATAAACAGGTCGGAGGCACCCATCTCAACCGCTTTTTTCAAATACGTAATAATGTCGTTCATATATACCTCTCATTCGGGTCGCCATACGTCAATGCCCGTATCGTTCTCCCACGGGGCTGTGCGTACGCTTTGCCATTTTAGTATTTTATAGGATGCATCGGGGGTAAGCTCGATCTTTACAAAAAGTGTAAGCGAGGAGTTTATTACTACTCTGTAATCGTATACGTTTCCGTTTTTTGTGACTCCGTCGGGGGTCTCTCCCGCTCTTATCATCGAGAGTATTCGGTGCGCCTTAAGCTCTGCCGCCGCGTATTCGCTCTCAGCGTCTGCCGATATCACCGACAGTCTCTCGGTCTCGCGGGCGCTTTGAAGCGTTAGCAATGCAAAGATCACGAGCGCAAGCAGTGCAAATATAACAAGAAGCGAGGAAGCACCGAAAAACGAAGGTGTTGCTTTTCTATTCATCCTCGCTCACCTCCTGCCAGGCGGCATTAAGCGAAAATATCTGCTCCCGCTTATACATTACGGAAATTTTTGCCGTGCCGAGATACCCTTCGGCATCATTCTTTTTTATTTCAAGCGAAAGATCTCCCTGATCTGCATAAGTGGATAGAATATCCAACACCTTATTCACATCTCCCGAGCTTTCCTCAAGAAGCTCTGCGGCGTTTCTTGCAATAAGCACCGCATGATCTCTCGCCTCGCTTTTTTCGGTCATTTTGTCCGATTTAACAAAAATACAAAGGCACAGAGCCGTCGCAAAAATGAAAACAAAGAGCATTATCAAAAGCTCTATAAGTGAAAGTGAGGTCTTGTTTCTCATTTTGCACCTCCGAAGCCCAGATTAAAGTAAAGCGTTTCGCTCTTTTCGCCGTCAAAATCAAGCACGACCCAAAGAAGCTCTCCCTCCGCAGATACCTTAAGAGAATGAAGCGGAAGGATACGCTCACCGTCGGCGGGGCGCATCTCTATCCCATCGGGATAAAAAAGCTCGCAAAGAAAGCCATCCGAGACGTAAAGGCGGGTGTTGTACACAACTCCGCCGTAATCGGAAGTAATAAGAATAGAAGGCAGACCGAAAAAGTTCCCTGTAAAGATCTTGTCGGGAGACTCTGCCTGTTCGATTTTTGTTGAAATGAACTGTGTCGCGCTCCGGTAGTTGAACTGATGCTCAGCCCGCTCCGAAGCTTTTGCGTATACCGATGCTCCAAGCGAAAGTGCGGACAGCACTGCTATCGCAAAGACCGCAAAAAGCAATATTGGCAAAAGGGATATCGACCAATGTTTTTTCATCATTTCCGCTCCGTCACCGTTATCTCGGGCATAAGGTTTTCGGCAAACACCTCATAAAAAACGTTGTATTTGTCATAGTCGATCTGCACGCCGTAGTGGGTACAGATATAGTCTATATCGGGAGGGTAACTTCCCTCAAGGGTATAACACGCAGCAAGCGCACGTCGTATCACAAGCTCAAGATTCTCTCTCTCTGCTCGCTCATATCGCTCTTCGATATTTCTCGTCCAAAGCACAAACGAATAGCTTAAAACAACTATTAAAACCAGCGCGGTCAAAGCAAGCAAGATATCTTTTAAAGTCTTTTTTCTCATAATCTCACCCGATAGATGCCATGATGCCTGCAAGCGGGATCATTACCGAGAGGAGTATGATACCGATAACAACGGATGCAGAGATCACCATTATCGGCTCTATTCTGCCGAGCGCTTCATCGGAGGCATCGGAGGCATCTCGCTCGAGCCTGCGTGCTATCTCTTCCGAGGCGCTCTCGATATTTCCGCCCTTAATTCCGAGCGCAAGCAGTCTTGCCTCGGGTGCGGGAAGAAGCCCCGAAGATGTATAAGCCGCCTCTGTCGTGCCGTTTACTCTTCCCAGTTCATTTATACACTTATCCGTCTTTTCATCATTTTCACCGTAAACAAGCTCTCCCGAAAGCGCGGTCGCCTCCTCGAGAGTCATTCCGACCGAAAGTGCCATTGTAAGCGCTGTTGCAAAGCGCGCCGCATTGATCTTTTTAGCAAGCTTATTCTTGCTTTTTCCGTTCAATCCGAAGATCCTTTCACGAAGTGTCTCGGACGTGGAAAAAATAATAAGAAACAACGCAAAAAGAAGAAAGAGAGCGCATACGATCGGGAAAATGCGGGAGAGGAATTCTCCTATAGAGAGTAGTACCGCCGCAAAGCCCGAAAGAGATACGCCGAACGAAGCGTAAACGTTTGAAAAGATGGGCATAACGTAGACAAGAAGGAGCACAACGACAAGCGACATTACAAGAAGCAAGACCGACGGATACATAAGCGACGTGCGAAGTGCATAGTCGCGGGAATCGAGGCGGTCGTAATAGCTTGCAAGTGCGCCGAGCGTTTCCTCGGTCTTACCTGTGCGTTCTGCCATTTTCAGCATCGATGCAACGTCATCGGGAAAAATACCGCTTTGAGATACGACCTCATAAAGCGGCGCTCCCTCATCCGAACGGCGTGCCATCTCAAAGAATATATTCTTTATTCCCTTCTCATCTTCGGTCTCGGCAAGATAATAAAGAGCCGCGCCGTAAGTCGTGCCCGAGTGTAAAAACATCGAAAGCTCTAGGCAAAAGGATGATATTTCTCTGTATGATAGTTTCATATTTTCTCCTATGTCAATAGAGATACTTTTCTTTGTAATTGCTTCCGTTGCCGATATACTGCATTATCGACTCGCTCTTACCTCCCGAGGAAGCAAATGTCGGATCCATTCTGTGCCAGGATGTGCCGTCAAAGAATATCGCACCGTCAAGCCAGCCGCTCTCCTCGGTCCATACGCTGATCCAAGCGTGGTACGCATCTCCCGCGTATCCGACAACGAGCTTACACGGAACTCCCTGGCTTCTCAGCATTCCGGTCATAAGCGCGGCATAGTCGAAGCATATTCCCTTTTTCCTTGCAAGAACGTCGTCGAGCACGGGAAGATAACCGCTTTGGACGCTTGATGCTTTGTCCTTGTCATAAGTAAGCGTGCCGACAACGAAATCATATACAGCCGCGACCTTTTGAATGGGATTCGAGTATGTTTTTGTCAGCTGATACGCCTTTTCGACCGAATTCGGTGCTATCGAAAAATCTACGTATTGATTGGGGTATAAAAAGGTCGAAAACTCGTTCTTAAGAGAGACAGAAACCGTCTCCGAAAGAACTGCGGCATATTTTGAGCCGCTTACGTTTCTGTAAAGGGTCACCTTATAGGAGCCGTTTCCCTCTGAGAGCGGAAAGACCTCCCATTTTCCCGGGGTCACGTTATATGTGTAGGTGGATCCGGGTCCCTTCACCTGCGCCTTTATTCTCACCGACTCGGATACATTATATTTCACCATCACATATCCGTCCTCGGTATGCGAATAGTCAAGAGTTGCCATGCTGTTCTCGGCGACATGCACTCCCGATGCCTTTGCTTCAAGCAATATCGGGCGGGGCGCCTCTGCAGACGATATGATCTCTCCCTCGACCTTTGTGTCGACCTCGGGTACGGGGACGGGTTCGGTATAGCCGTCCATCGTCACAGGCACGGTAGTCTCGGGCGCTTTTGTAGTCTCGGGTGCAGTTGTTGTTTCCGGTAGAGTTGTTGTCTCGGGCACGGTTGTAGTCTCAGGTACGGTTGTTGTTTCCGGTAGAGTTGTTGTCTCGGGTACGGTTGTAGTCTCAGGTACAGTTGTCGTCTCAGGTGCCGCCGTTGTTTCGGGAAGGATCGTAGTATCGGACGGCACTATGATCTCGGGAAAGTCCTCTATCATATGGGCGCAGGAAGAAAGTAAGATCAAAAAAGATATTGCAATACATAAAAGTATTCTTTTCATCATACGCCCTCCTTGGTTTATTTCTTAAAATTTCGGCATCGCATCCTCATGAGGAGTAAGCGGCTGAACCGAAAAGTCTATTTTTGCAGGTGAATGCGGGTACTGTCTGTAATAGCTCTTTATGATCCTCTGACATACCGTTTCGCTGTTTTCGTAATTAGCTCCGGGGAGCATTACGACAAACTGACTCGGACTGCAGCGTGAGATGATATCTCCTTTGCGAAGTCCCTTATGTAGATAGTCCTCAAAATTATCCATCGCATAATCACGGCTCTTGCGCGAAAGTTCCTTGCCTGCATAAGCGGAAAGCGTAATGAGTGCGATATGTACCGCCTCGCCGCTTCTTGCAATAAGTCGGGCTTCTGCCTGGTATAACATCTTAAAGAAATCGTAATCGCAAATAATAGCCCCCGTAAGCGGGCCTTCCTCTCTCAGCTGCTCTGTAACAGTACCGGGAAGCACGATGTAATCGTTCACAACGCGAAGCGCCTCTCGATAGAGCGCTCTTGATTCGGGCGCAGGAACGACACCGAAGTTCGAGAAAAGAAGCTTGTTCAATTCCTCATACACGCCAATCGCCTCTTCGCGCTTGTCAAGTGCTATCAGATTTTTCATCAGGTGCTGATAAAGAAGCTCGTGATATGGGTCGATAAGTATCGATGAGCGGCAGACCTTCACCGCAGTCTCGTGTTTTTCGGAATCGTAAAGAAGGGGCAAAAGCTTGCTGTGAGCTTGCATATACAGATTCGAGAAATACGCGCTTATCGGAATAGCCCAGGTATCGCTCGAAAGCTTTGATAAAAATTCGCCGCGATAAAGCCCGATCGCGCAAAGAAGGCGCTCAATACCGCCGTCCGCCTCGCCAATAGGAGATGACGCGCAAAGCGAATCGAATATTTCAACGTCAAGCTCTGTCTTGATCTCGGGATTCCATGTATATCCGCCGTTTTTGAAAACGATAAGATCATGTCCCGCATTTTGAAAGAGCATGTCAAGCGTCGCGCGTACACGGTGCATCGCCGTCTTAAGCGCTCCCGCGGGGTTTGCGCTCTCCTCGTCATCGCTCCACAAAAGCTCAATAAGCTCATTCGAGCTTACGATTCTTCTGCGGTTATAGATGATGTATGCGAGAAGAAGCCACACTCTCTTTGATCTGTTTATATCACAGTTTATCTGCTTGTCGCCGTACGACAGTGAAAAGGTTCCGAGCATTTTCACCTTAAGTATCTCGTCGTACATTTCTTCGCCTCCCAAATGTAAATATAATTATCCAAGATAATAATATCATATTTTTGGCTTTTTCGCAATAAAAAGCACAAAAAAAATCACGTCACAGACGTGATTTTTTATAGTTAGTTACAAATGATGGCAGATATGGAAGTCCCTCGATCAATATGTAACTCAAATACACTATAGCCACAGCGAGCGCGTCGGGTGTCACCGCACCGATGGGCGCAAAAATAAATGATTCAAGCTTGAAAAACATATAATCGGAATCTATCCTTGAAAAGTTCACTGCGTTTGCCACTACCGAAACCAAAAGAAACGGAACCGAGGGCAAGAGCAGTTGATATAGCTTTGTGACCTTGGTAAATCTATGGTAACCCGAGATGAACATAACGACCGCGCAAAAGACTATCGTCCCATGATAGAAGAATGTGTGAAATCCCGCAAAAGAGATGCAGGAATAATTCTGCAAAATGTTCGCGGGGTATACGAAATTGATCGCACCGCCAAGAAGACCGAGAGTGCAAACGTATCCGCACGCGGCATCGCATACCCTCCCCTTCCCCCAAATGGCAAACGGCATCGCGTACATAAAGATACTGCAGGGGTAAAGCGGCAACACTCCCGCCCATTCAAAATTCACGCTCTTTCCCGAAACGGTCTCCCAGACAATCTTTGACACCTCAAGCATGACGACAATGCCCCAAAGCACGGCAAATACTCGCCTTATACCCTTTTCATCCATTTTTGAAACACGAATGCACAAGAATACAAGAAGTGCTATACAAAGCACCGAAAAAACAAAATGAAGCGGCGTAAACAGCGTTCCGGGTATTTCCTTTGCCGCAGGTAAAAAGTCTTTATGAGTGAAGAAATTTTTAAAAAGGTCGATAAACTCCATAGTCCTCTCCTTCGTTCACATTCTATTAACAAGTATACCTCAAAACGAAAATAAAGTCAACAGAAAAAGGCACTCGTTTGAGTGCCTTTTTATCAAGTATGATTAAACCACATTCCGGGGTTTATGACTCGTTTGTCTATGCCGACAAATGCCTCGCGGAGCTTATTCTTCTGCTCTGCCGTGAGCGTGACCGTCTTATCAAGAAGCGCCACATTTGCCTCAAGCTGTGCGACATTGTCGCAACCGAGCACAGCACAAGTAACTCCCGGAAGAGAGAGCACGTGCGAGAGCGCGAGCACATCGGGGGAAAGCTCAAACTCCAGACAAAGCTCAAGGTATTTTCTAAGCGGCTCCACGCAGAAATCCATACGGGGATCAAGATCCTCAGGAGTGTGGAATACAAGTCCCTGCAAGAACACACTGCGCGTGAATATCATCATTCCCGCATCGGCAATCTTTTGCAGGCCGCCGTTCTCGATCTGAGTCCAGTCGAAAACGTTGAGAGGTATCTGCGTTGCATCAAAGCCCGATTCTGCGATCATGGTGTAATCGTTGTGCGAGTACGCCGAGAGGGCACTAAGTCGATATGCGCCGTTCTTCTTAAGCTCCTCGAATATCTTACGGAGCGCGTCGCCGTCCTTTTCATAATCGTCGAAATTATGAAGCATCAGGCAGTCAAGTGTCTCGGTACCGAGATTCTTCATACATCCCTCGACCTGATATAGCACGTCGTCGCGAAGGATATCGTACGAGCCGTGCTTAAGAGGCCCTATCTTTGTCACGACAAAGGGAGTATCCTTCCCTGCGTCCCTTCTTTTGGCAAGCCATCTGCCGATAAGTACTTCGGAGTCGCCGTAATTGTTTGCGGTATCAAGATTGTTTACACCAAGTTCCATAGCACGCTCAAGTATGCCCATCGCCTTCTCTTCCGATGGCTTTGCCTTGTCCTCTCCGAGACCGTATGTCATACCGAGCTGAACTGTGCCAAGCTGAAGCGTGGAAAGCTTTATGCCGTTTTTTTCAATATATTTCATACTTTCGCACTCCTTACCAGATGGTCCATCCGCCGTCCATCACAAGCGTTGCGCCCGTGACGTAATTTGCCGCCTCGGATGCAAGGAAGATGACCGGTCCCTTGATATCGTCCTCGTTCGCCCAACAGCCAAGCGGACAATTTTCGATATAGGTATCGACAAACTTCTTTGTCTCGGGATTATCGGAAAGTCCGGGATTAAATCCGCCGGGAGCAATGCAGTTGACTCTGATGTGATGCTTGCCGTATCTGCCCGCCATATACTTTGTCATGCCGACCATCGCCCATTTTTCTGTTGTGTAGTTGATCGGTTGATCGCCCATGGCCTCGGGATAGAACGGAAAATGAGGACAGTCAAGTCCTCTCATCGAGCTTATGTTGATGATGCTTCCAGACTCTGCCTTAACCATATATTCAAGCACCGCCTGCGAGAGTAATATCTGACCGTTGAGGTTGGTGGAAGCACTGTCCTGAAGCTTCTGTCTCGTAGCATCTGCAAGAGAGGTCATATTCGAGCGATCAACGGCATTATTGACAAGAATGTCGATCTTGCCGTATTTCTCCGCGACATTTTTTGCAAGCGACTTGATCGATTCATCATTCGAGAGGTCGAGCGACATTCCGAGTGCATAGTAGCCCTTTTCGCGAAGGGTTGCGGCAAATTCGTCGCATTTCGCACCGTTTCTTGATGCTATGACGACCGTTGCCCCCATCTCGCACAGTCCCTCGGATATAGCCGCGCCGTAAAGTCCACGTCCGCCTGTAACTATTGCCACCTTGCCTTCAAGACTGAAAAGTTCCTTTGCGTGTTTCATTTTTACACCTCAAAACTGTAGCGCGCCGCGCCTGTTTCTTCGTCGTAGGATTCCATCGTGAATTTCGCGCCTGCATATTCCGCAAGCACCTCCATCACTATCTCGGTCGTGTAGCGGTACCATTTTGATACTGCGCGTCCGGTGTTTTTTAGATGCTTCACCGCGGGGCAGTAAGAAATATCAACCGTCATCCTGCCGCCGTTATGTGTGATCTCGAGAGCATCCTCTGCCTTTTCCTTTTTGTAGGTATCGCGAATCTTTTTCTCGATACCCGCAAGTCCGTTTGCCTTTATATCGGCGATCTCTCTGTTATAGACGTTATTTGTATAGCGAACAAGGTATTCTCGCACGTCGCACATACCGTTTTTTGCACCGAGGTACTCGATACCCATATTCATACTGCTATGAAAATCGCGGTGAAAGTATTCGTTATCCGCCGCACGCCTGTCCATGATCTCGGTATTCTCATCGACAATAACTCTGCCGTCAAAAACTTTCGGATCATATATGAACAGCGTACAAGCGGCACGGTCAACTCCGTCAAAATCGAAAATATATTCAAGACCGACCTTTGAAACAGCGCTTCTGTAGCTGTCACAGTGCAAACAGTAGTCGTGATAAGGTGTTATGCCTATCTCGTCCTTGAGTGCGAGAAGTCTTCCCTTTGAGGGACAGTGATGCATTGTATTCTTGAACCAGCCTGCCTTTTCATTGAGCATCATCGTAAAGTCTGCCGCCTCTTCGTTGAGCGTACCCGCCCAATAAGAGAAGCAACCGCGAATACCTTCTTTTTTAACATAGTTTATAAGCGGTATTCCGTCACCCGTGGGCTTGAAAAGGTATTCCCAAAAGCGGTCTACCTCACCTCTGCCGTATTTTTCCTCAAGATATGTAAAAAGCTCGCTGTATGCAGGAATAAATTCTGTACACGAAACCATAATTATACCTCACCGATTAATATTGGAACATATCGTCGTCCTTTATCGTAGCCGCGATATTTTCGCTGATAATTACCCTTGTGGGATTCTCACGAAGCTGAAGGATAGATGCAGGTACGTCCTGGCTTACCTTGCCGAAAAGTGCAAGGCGGGAGGTAAGTCTCTGCCAAGTTACATGTGTACCCGCAGTTGTGATACCGTGCATATCGAGAACGTTCTTTGCCTTCATTGCATCTCTCGGTCCCATCATAGCGCCCTTTGGAGGCACCTTGGAGATATCGCCCGAGCAGCCGAACGCGCCGTGGAGCGAGTTCTGTGCAATAGTAAGCGGATGAAGCGATGCGACCTTTGCGCCCTGAGAGAGATACTCCTCCATTGTCGGCTTGAACCAATCGTCAACCGGGTCGATGAATGCAAGATGTGCGGGCCAACCCGGACCCGAGTACACGATGTCTGCTTCTCCGTCCTGCTCAAGCATTTTGGAGAAATCGGGAGTTACCTTGTTGGAGTGATATATGAAGTTCTCTTTCTTGAAGCCAAGGTCAAGAATGTTCGAAACCATATAGCGGTAGAATGCATTGCCGAAGCCCGCCTTGTAAGAAAGAGGAGCAATGTTTCCGTCCTCGTCCGCCCACTCGTCCATCATATAGAACTTTACGTTGCGGCAATTTACTCCAAGCTCACGAAGCATGTATGCAACCTTGCGGTATGTCGGGCAGGGATTGCACATTATCATAACGACCTGCTTATCGTATCTGTCCGAATCAATGATACGCTTTACCATATCGGTGAGCATTATCATCTCGAACTCGTCGTTGCGGATGACCTCAACGCTCATGGAGGAGCTTGTGGGGTGCTTTCCGCCCATAGCGATGATATCTTCCTTTGTAATAGCACGAACACGGTCTATATCTGCCTGATCCTTGAAGGGGTAAAAGTCAGCCGCTTTGAATTTAAAATCGTCTTTTCCGTATATCATTTTGATCTCTCCTTATTTTACAAGTGCCGCCGTATCGAGCACCTTGTCGATAAGATGACGGCCGAATGTGGGCGCAAGCATGGATGTGTCTGTCTCGTATCCGCCCGTAACAAGCGACTCTGCCGTGTAAAGGTAGCCGGGGAGGCATCCGTTGGAAAGCTCGTTTACGACAGTCATTCCGAATCCCGCCGCCGCCTTGATGTAAAGTCCGTACTCAACAAAGGTCTCGCCCGGGAATCCGATAACACCCGTGCCGCCGAGGTTGAACACCTGGATCTCCGCTGGGGCTTCATCGTCAAGAAGCTCGATCTTGAGTCCCTTTTTCTTCATAAGGATGTAGCCGAGCTGATCCTCGGAACCGAGCAGCTTAAGGTTGGCATTCTGCCAGAGATAGTATTCGTCTCGGTTGGTCGACTGCCCATATTTAGCGTAAAGTTCCTTATATATCGCTTCATCGTGTGCGACCTGTGCGCGAAGCTCTTCCTCCGTACCGAAATCACGAAGTTCAAACTCGAGAGTGCTTGTAGCCACCTTGATAGGAAGCTCATTTGTCCATTTTGCTTTTTCTATAACCGTATGAGCAGCCTTTCCGAGTGTACGGCCTACGCGCTCTGCCTCGTCATAGCTCTCGCCCTGACGGTAGTAGCGGCTGGACTGGTTACCGGACGCGCCCTGGGAGAAGCCGAATACGGCCTCGGGAGCGTGGTCCATGATCTCAGCGCGAACGTATGCGGGATAGTCGGCTGTGCAAACGTTGCTCCACTCGTGGATGAACGTGGGATGGAGAGTGTAGTTCACGAAAACGCCGCGGATGGTCTTCGCGCTGTCGCGAACAGCCATAACGCTGACGAGCGGGTCGTGAGGTCCGCCGGGCATACGACGGTTTCCGCCAACGCCCGATTCAGCTCCGCAGAGAGCAACACCGGAGCCGAATTCGGCATCGAAAGCGTTTGCTTTTGCGTCGCAGATGATCTTTGTGATCTTTGAGATGAGCTCTTCTACGTACTCGTGGGGCTGGGGGAGTCCTGCTTCAAGGCTCTCGATGTCGAGTCTGCCTGCAGCCCAGGGGCCGGAGTGTGTATGGGAGCAGCTGATCATGATGTTTTCCGTAGGGATGCCGCAAGCTGCGTTTACGCGACGGCGAACCTCTGTAACGTGCTTCTTCGAGAAGAAGAGGATGTCGATGGTTACCATTGCGATCTCAGCTTCCCCATTGTTAAGGTACATTGCGGCAGCG
>JAZNZQ010000299.1:0-5472 GCA_045595035.1 Eubacteriales bacterium
AGCCGGTAGCTCTAACCAACTGAGCTAATGGCCCGCATTTCGCGGAACACACTACATTATACATCAAAGCACTTGAATTGTCAATACTTTTTTTGAAAAACATATCTTTTTGTTTCAAAATCCACCCACTTGCAATGTTCATTTTTTTGTTGTATAATAAAAGGTAGAACTTTTTCGGAGGTGCATTTATGAACGATATGCTCAATCACGCCGAGGTGGCGGTAAAAAGAAAGCTTGACGGCGAGCTTCTTTTCAAGAAGATCCTGCTCATTTTCATATACGTTGCATTCGCGCTCGTATTTTTTGCGATATGCTTCAAGATAAAATTCGTGCAGATATGTGCCCTGCTTCCTCTTTTCATATGGATGCTCGTCTTTCTCACATGGCGCTACACCGACATCGAATACGAGTACATAGTATCCTCGGGCGAGCTTTCTCTCGCGGTCATCTACGGCAACAGAGTACGCAAAAAGCTCCTTGAGATAAAGATAAACGAAGCCGAGAAGATCGCACCCTACAACGAAGCGGGAAGGGCGGCGCTCGAGACGGTACAGATAAAAAACGTGTACAATATACTTAAGGAAAAAAATTCTCCGCGCGCATACTACGCTCTCTTTGATATTCCGAAAAAGGGCAAAACTCTCGTTCTTTTCGAGGGAGACGAAAAAGCACTGAAGATAATGAGATTTTACAATCCGAGAACAGTCATTTCGGCATAACGACATACGCCGACTCATATAGATATACAACGATAAATTTATATGAGGTGGCTTATGAAAAAACTGTGTATACTTATCACGGCTTGTCTTTTTTTGCTTGTCGGATGCAATATGAACGCCGATCCGCTTGCATACCAAAAGGGCAGCATTGTCTGTGAGGTCGTATTCTCTTTAGAGGGCAGCGAATATGAGGCGAAGGTCTCTCTTACAGCGCAAAGAGAGGACGGCGGGCGTGATACAGAGCTTGTTTTGTGTGCCCCCGAGAATCTTCGCGGAGTATGTGTAAAAAGCACGGCGGACGGAACCTTCCTCATTCTCGACGGTATAAGCATTCCGCTTCCCGCGGCATCTCTTTCGGGATTTTTCGACATCACCAACGCATTCTCCATAGGCGGAAATATCGAAAAGATAGAAGCCGAAGGGGATATGAACATCATAAGCATTCTCTCTGATGCGGGCAGATACAAGGTGTACCTTGACAGCTCGACCCGCACCCCGACACGCATTGATTTTTCGGGCGCGACAAGAGACATTGAGATCAAAATTAAAAATTTTAACAAATAAGGACAGATCATGCCAGAACAAAAAGCTTTTCGAAAATACAACGACCTGAAATTTCTTCCGAGCCACAGGACATGGGCGGAGATCGATCTCGCGTCGCTTCGCCACAACTATACCCTGCTAAGAAAAAGAATAAAAGAGGTATCGCCCGCCTGCAGACCCGTGTGCGTGGTAAAAGCGGACGCGTACAGTCACAGCATGAGTGCGTGCGTGCCTGCGCTTATTGAGAGCGGAGCCGACTTTTTTGCGGTGTCCTCGCTTGAGGAGGCACTTGCGGTAAAGAAGATAGCAAGATCGAGCACGGGCGAGGTGCGTGTGCTCATCCTCGGCTACACCCTGCCCTCGGAGATATCCCTTCTTATCGAAAACAACATCACGCAGACAGTCTTCTCGCTCGATTACGCACGCGAGCTTGACGAGGCGGCAAGGGCTGTCGGCGGCATACTCGATGTACACATAAAGCTCGACACGGGAATGAACCGACTCGGCTTTGGCACCTGGGAGAGCGAATTTAACACGACGCTCGAGAGCATATCCGAGATCGCCTCATACAAGAATCTTTCTCCCATCGGAATATACACGCACTTTGCACGCGCGGACGAAGCGGGCGCATCCCTTACCGAGCTTCAGGCATCGCGCTTTCTTAAAATGACCGATTCTCTCTCGGAGCGCGGGATAGAGTTTTCCGAGAGGCATATGTGTAACAGCGCGCTTGCCGCAACAAGGGGCGAGTACCATCTTGACCTTGTCAGACTCGGAATACTTCTCTACGGACTTTCACCCTCGGGTGAGGTTGGTGTTCCGGGGCTTGTTCCCGTAATGAGACTGAAGACCATAGTCTCGCACATACACACGCTTGAGGTGGGCGAGACGGTCAGCTACGGCGGACATTTCTCATCCGACACTCCCCGCACGCTTGCGACCCTTCCCATTGGATACGCCGACGGATTCCCACGCGCCTGCACCGGCGGCTACGTCACGGTAAAGGGTCATAACGTACCCATCGTCGGCAACATCTGTATGGATCAGTGCATGGTAGATATCACCGACTATCCCGACATAGGAATAGGCGACGTCGTGACCGTCTACGGCGACACACCCGACAACATCGAGCGCTTTGCCTCACTTGCCGGCACGATAAGCTATGAGCTCGTCTGCCTTGTTTCGGGCAGAGTACCGAGAATAATCGTGTAAGACAAAAGGAAAAACAAAGAAAAGGAGAGACGTATGAAAAGAAGGATATTTTCGGCGCTCGCGGCGCTTGCCCTGCTCTTTTGCTCGTGTGCGGCAAGCGATGCGGACAATACGAAAGAGCAATACGAAAACGTCGGACCGTCATCGTCTGCCCCCGACACCCCGAGCGCAAACTACTCGAGCTATGAGTTCAAGATACTGACCTCATACGCCACCGATGCAAAAAACATCGGCATCTTTGAGGGCGAGCGCAACTCGGCAAAAATAAATGAAGAAACAGCAAAAAGAAGCTCCTCTGTCGAAAAGAGCTTCAACATAAAAATAAAGGAATACTCCTCCTCATCCCCTACCGCAGATATAGACAACGCGATCCTCTTGGGGGAAAAGAGCTTTGATATGGTATACGCGGCCGCTCCCGACGTGGCGCTTCTTCTCTCGGGAGGAAAGCTCGTTGACCTTGCCGATTTTTCGGCATTCGATCTTAGCCGCGAATTCTTTGATGCGGCGGCGGTGAACGGACTTTCCATCAAAGGCAAGACCTATGCCGTTGCCGGAGATCTTACAACGGGTACGACCTATGCGACTTCGGCTCTGCTTGTCAACAATGCGATAATGAACAAAATAGACGCATCGAAAATTCTCGGTGCATCACCCTATGAGCTTGCGGAAGAGGGCAAATGGACGCTTGATGCGATGATGCAGCTCTCGCTTGCCGCAACCACGGAGGGAGAAGTAAAGGATTCCGATCCCCTCTTTACGGGATTCTCTTCCCCGGGAAGATCTGCCATCTCGCTGCTTGCGGGGCTTGGGGCTTCCCTCTTTGATCGCGGCGCGGATGGGCTTCCCACCGTTGCTGTCGGTACAAGAGATTTTTCGGAGCTTGCACACAAGATATCCTCGCTTGATTGGACAGAGCGGGAGAAAGAAGCGGGCGAGCTTTTCGGAAGCTGCTACAATATGGGCATAAAGCAGGGCGAGGCACTCTTCACCCTCTCGACACTCGGCGAGGCGAAGGAATATGCCGACAGGGGGCTCTGCTTCTCCCTGCTCCCCGTTCCAAAGCTTGATCCTGCAATGCCGGAATACATATCGCGCGTACAGCTTGACCGATGCGAGCTTGCCGCCATCCCCTCGACCACAAGTGACCTCGCTCGAAGTGCGGCGGTACTGACCTCGCTCTTCTCCGACTCGAATAATACGAAAAAGGCATATCTCTCCTCGCTTCAGACCGACTGCCCGCACGACGTCGAAAAAATGGTCACGCTTATTGAAGGTACCAAGCATTACGATGCGGGAGATCTCTTCGGCTGGGGAGATTTCGGCGGAGCGCTCTCGCTCGTGCTTACCGCAACAGAGCCGATATCGCTTGAGGAAACGCTCACCCCCCGCGTTCTTGCCTCCGAAAAGGCGCTTGACATCGTGCTAAAAAGATTACTCGGAGAGAATTACAGAGAAGATATCCAATGAAAAGAATGATCTCATTATTTCTGCTGTCCGCCCTGCTCGTCTCATGCGGCGTTCCGGAGCTTCCGTCATCTCCGCCCGATACGGCACTTGAAGAAAAGGACGCAGGCGCAGAAAATGGCATTGCACCGCCCGCAGACCCGACGGTATTCGACCGCGGAAAGGGCAAGATAAAGATAAAAGACATCACCATGACCGACCCTACGACCTCGCTTCCCTTCTCGGGCAGTGAGTTCAGCGTAGACGAGGAAAACGTAATAAGATTCTACTATCCCCTTCTCGCATCCGACAGGGATATCGCATCGGCAAAGCTCTGCTTTGAGCTTGAAGGAGAGCGCATGGAGGCGACCCTTGACCTTGGCGAGAACAACTATATCAGCTTTTACGACAAGGACGGAGAGCGCTCGACCTATCTTTTGATCTGCGAGAGACGGCGCGGCGCTATCCCCGTAATGCAGATATACACCGACGGGGACAAGCCCATCGAAAGCAAGAACGAATACGTACACGCAAAGCTCATAATCGACGGCGTGTCGTACGATATGAAGATAAAGGGGCGCGGCAACGCCTCCTGGCACGTTTTTCCAAAAAAATCATACAGAATAAAGCTTGACGAGGGAGCATCGCTCTTTGGGCTTCCGAAGAACCGCGATTTCACGCTCACCTCGAACTATGCCGACAAGTCGCTGATAAGGAACTCTGTCGCGCATACGATCGCCGCCTCGCTTGACGGACTCGATTTCACCTCGGTTCATCTGCCGGTCGACCTGTATCTGGGGGGAGAGTACCTCGGTGTCTACACCTTCTCGGACAAGATAGAGGAGGGCGCGGGACGGCTTGATTTCTCGCCTGTCCGGGGGGATGCGAAAAATCCCTTCGGCGGACTTGACATCGGCTTTCTCCTGGAGATAGGATGGGATTTTGACGGCGAGAACGTCTACAACCGCGACTATTTCGATGCAGAAAAAGTGCTCCGCATCTACGTCAAGGAACCCGAGGCAAAGGTTCCGAATACGCCCGAATTCACCTACGCAAAGCGATACGTCCTCGAGACCGAGCGGGCGATAATGGAGGATGACGGCTGGGAAGAGCTGATCGACCTTGATTCGTGGGTGGATTGGTTCATCGTGACCGAGCTGACCTTCAATATGGAGTCGGCATTCTACCGAAGCTGCTATCTCTGGAAAAGGGAGGGCGGACGGCTGATGCTCGGACCCGTGTGGGATTTCGATATGGCATTCGGCAACCATTGGGGCGACATCCGCGGCTATAACGGATGGTGCACGACCGAATCTACCTACGTCTACATCAGCGAGAATTGGATGAACTATCTGATAGAATACGACGCCTTTAGGAGCGCGGTCAAGAAGCGTTGGAACGAAAAGAAGGACGACCTGCTCGACACCGCGCTTCAGGCAATAAATACGCACTCGGCGCGACTTGAGATCTCGCAGGTGCAGAATTTTATCCGTTGGGATATCATGGATAAACAGATAAACGATGCATTCGTCAGTCCCTACGTATACCGTACATA
>JAZNZQ010000300.1:0-3301 GCA_045595035.1 Eubacteriales bacterium
AAAAAAAAACAAAGGGGTTTCAAGGGGTTTGGGAGAGGGGGTAGGGGGGAGACCCTTTTGAGAGAAGGGTCTCCCCCACCCAAAAAGTTTACAAATTATTCTTGTAAAAATAATATAATGGTACTAAAATGGAGGTGAGAGGATTGTTCGGATACATACGGCCGTACGTGCCGGAGCTTAAGGTCAAGGACCACGAGCTTTACCGAGCCATATACTGCGGGCTCTGCCGCGCGATGGGAAAATGTACGGGACAGCTCTCGCGCCTCACCCTAAATTACGACTTTGTTTTCCTTTGCGCGGTGCTTCTTGTGGCAAACGGTGAGCCGTTTGAGATAAAGCGCGGGCGTTGTATAGCGCATCCGCTTCGTGCGCGTGCTTATATGGAGAACAACGAGACCCTTTCGCGCGTGGCGGCTCTTTCCTCGCTTCTCGTCTACCACAAGATGCGCGACGATGCAAAAGACGAAAAGGGAGTAAAAAAGCTTGCGGCAAGATTGGCGCTGCCCTTTCTCGCGCATGCAAAAAAGAGGGCGAAAAATCCGTGTGAGCTTGAAGAGGCGGTAAAGGCGAAGCTTGACGCGCTCTCTGAGCTTGAGATGGCAAACACCCCCTCGCCCGACCCTGTGGCAACACGATTCGGTGAACTTCTCGGGGAGATAGCGCGGGCGGGACTGACACGTGAGAATGATGCGCTCTCGCGCATACTCTATGCCGTCGGATACCACACGGGAAGGTGGATATACGCCGCAGACGCGCTTGACGACATGGAGCGCGACAGAAAACGCGGCTCGTACAATCCCTATCTGCTCTCGTTTGACGGCGAGCCGACAAAGGAAGACAGAGAGCTTATCGGGAGGGCGCTCACACTTGAGCTGGAGTCGCTCGAGCGGGCGATCGTACTGCTTGACATGGATGAGCGCGAGATGCTTTCGGACATCATCGAAAACACGCTCTACCTCGGACTTCCCCACATAACAGAAAAATCAGTTGGAGTTGAAATAAAATGACAAAAGACCCCTATCAGGTGCTTGGCATCGGGCGCGATGCCACAGACGATGAAATAAAAAAGGCGTACCGCACGCTTGCAAAGAAATACCATCCCGACAACTACGCCGGCTCTGACCTCGCTGAGCTTGCGGAGGAGAAGATGAAGGAGGTAAACGAGGCATACGACGAGATACAGAAAATGCGCTCGTCAAGCGGCTATTCGTCCTCCTCGGGCGGCTCGTCATACTCGGGCTACACAAGCTACGCGCAGATAAGAACGCTTATAAATTCGGGCAGATACTCGGAGGCGGACCTCATGCTCGAGTCGGTGGTAGCGGGCGAGCGCGGTGCCGAATGGTACTTCTTAAAGGGATGCGTGCTCGTGCGCCGCGGCTGGTACTTTGACGCCGAGAGAAGCTTTGAGCGCGCGTGCGAGATGGACCCGGGAAACGCCGAGTACAAAAACGCGCGTGAGCAGTTAAAGCAAAGAAGCTCGGCTTACGGCGGCGCATACAGAAACACAACGAATCAAGCGGGAGGATGCTCGGGCTGTGACATATGCACAGGTCTGCTTTGCGCCGACTGCCTTTGCGAATGCTGCGGCTCCGACCTTATAAGCTGCTGTTGATATGAGAAACTACAAGACCAAGTGCCTGACATTTTCGGCAATACTGTCGGCGGCATCGGTGGCTCTGCTCTACGTCGGCGCGCTCTTTGAGGTGCTCGACCTATCACTTGCCGCCCTCGCTTCCTTTGCGGTAGTGCTTTGCGTGATAGAGCTTGGCGGGCCGTACCCCTATCTTATATGGCTCTGTACCTCGGTTCTCTCGCTTCTGCTGTTGCCGAACAGATTCATAGCGCTCGTATACCTGCTTTTTGCGGGGATATATCCGATACTTAAGGCAAAGCTTGACGGGATCCGCCCCATTCTTTCATGGGCGCTCAAGCTCTCGGTATTCAACATCGGGCTTCTGCTCGCATTTCTTGCGGCAAGATTCATCTTCAAGCTTCCCGACGAGGGCATTCTGCTTGAGGTGAGCTTTTTCGCACTTGCGAATATTGCCTTCGTGCTCTATGATATCGCAATGAGCAAGATAATACTGCTTTATATAGTAAAATTAAGAAAAAGATTTAAAATCGATAGGTTTTTGAGGGATTGATATGAAGATTCTTATTATGTCTGTAACCTGTGGCGGCGGGCACAATTCCACCGCAAATGCAATGAAGGACTACCTCACCGAGCGAGGAGTCGACTGCCGTGTTGTCGATACGCTCGGCTACATCAGCCGTCCGCTTGCAAGGGCGATAAACGACGGATACCTCTTTGTCACAAAGGATATCAAATACGGCTTTGCGGCGGGATACAGAATTGCCGAAAAGCGCAGAGCAAATGCCGAGTGCGAATCGGTAGCGCGTGTCACAAACAGGATCCTTTCGTCCAAGATGAAGAAATACATAGACGAGTACGACCCCGACGTCATCGTATACACGCACGTTTTCGCGGGCGTTATTCTCGACGTGCTCCGTACCAAGGGCAAGCTTGAAGCAAGAACGCTCGGCATCCTCACCGATTTCGTCTTCCATCCGTTCTGGGAGGAGTGCCTGCACCTTGATTACGTTATCACGGCAAACGAGCTGCTCACCTATCAAGCGAAGAGAAAGGGCTTTGCCGACACGCAGATAATTCCGTCGGGTATTCCGATAAATCCGAAATTTGCCGTCTCACGCACAAAGGAGGAGGCACGCGCCGAGCTTGGACTCGACCTTACGAAAAAGACCGTCCTTTTCATGGGCGGAAGCATGGGCTACGGAAACATGGGCGAGGTCGTAAAGCGGCTTGACAATATCGATGCCGATTTTCAGCTGATCGTCGTATGCGGCAACAACAAGGGTATGTGGCGCGAGCTTGAGGGGCTTAAGACCAAGAAAAGAATGCTCAATCTCGGCTTTGTCAACAACGTGGACCTGCTTATGGATGCATCAGACTGCATCATCTCGAAGCCGGGTGGACTTACCACATCGGAGGCGCTTGCAAAGAGACTTCCGATGATAATAATGAACCCCATTCCCGGTCAGGAGGAGCGCAATACCGAGTTCCTTCTAAACAACGGCGCGGCGCTTGCTCCCAGCCGTACCTTTTCGCTCGAGGAAGCGCTCTGGTCGCTTCTGAAAGCGGATAAGAAAATGGACGTCATGCGCGACAACATCGAAATGCTCCGCCGCCCGAACGCGACCGCGGATGCATGTGAGTTTGCTATCAAGCTCGGAAACGAGCGCTTGGACAAGAGAAAAATATAGAATCTATCCGAAAATT
>JAZNZQ010000301.1:0-3041 GCA_045595035.1 Eubacteriales bacterium
CCGCCGTTACGGTGTGCGCGAGGCGATTGCAACTCTTTGGCTCAACGATGCCGACACCGACTTTTTCGCTTGCCTGCTCGGACTTTCCAACTTTGCGGAGCTCTGCTACGATGAGAAGATAGAGACCATCGAGGACGAAAAGCTGCGCTCGGCATTCGAAGCATCCACCGGCGGAATATGGGAAGCTTTCTTCAAGATGGGCGATTACCAGAACGATTTCGATGCAAAGACCTTCAACAGCTTCGGCAATCGCTTCCTCGGGAAGCACCTTTTCTACAACGACGTGCTTGAGGGGCTTTACGACTCGCATCTCTACGAGCACCCGATGAGCTCTCACTATGCGGCATGCGCCAAGGCAATGTCGGCATACACGGACGGCGGCAGATGGAATTATCTCTACCGATTTGCCGAAGAGGTGTTCGACCTGCTTGCCATCAAGACCTTCATTGCAGAGAATCTCGCGCCCGCGTACAAGAGAGGCGACCGCGAGACCCTTACCGAGCTTTATGAGCTTCTTCCGATGATGAAGGAAAAGGCAGATGCGGTAAGGAGATCTCACCGCGACGTGTGGATGAAAAACAGCAAGGCCTTCGGCTGGATAAACATCGAAACACGCTACGGAGCGCTTATCGCGCGAATCGACACTGCGATATACCTTCTCGGCGCATACCTTTCGGGCGAGATCGATGAGCTTGAGGAGCTCGCAGAGGACCGCCTCCACCTTGGAATAAGCGGCTATACGGGATACCTCGGAGTCGCAATTCCCGCATGTACTATATAATAATAATCGGGGGAAACCTTTTTTCAAAAAGGTTTCCCCCGTCCCCCTTTCCAAAAACCTTTAGATCATTTAGAAAGGGCTTTTTTGTATATATTTTTATTTTCGCAAAGGTGTATCGTCTGTGTCACGCCCTCCCTAAGCAAGGGAAGGGGGACCGTTTTGCACAAGCAAAATGGTGGATGAGTATGTTCTTATTTCATCATCTCTTTTGCGCGCTCTGCAAGCTGCTTGAATCTCTCCTCACCTCGCACAGAATCGAGCCAGCCCCAATTATACAGGCACATCCATTTATACATAGCTCCGCTTGAAATGGCAAATACGTGTCCGTATCCGAGCCATTCTTCGCGGCCGTCGGGAAGTATGAGCGTACAAGCGCCCTTTTTCACTTTTACGCCGCCCCAGACCGCATCGTCTCCCGCTTCAAGAACCTCTCCGTTCGGGATCTCTATCCACTTCGGATAATATTCGAGCGCGCGTTCAAGATATTCGTATCCCTCTTCCTTGCGTCCAAGTGCAAACGCCGCCGCTCCCGCATTAAAGAGTGAGTGTGCATAGGTACCCAACCACGCGCGCGGTATCTCACGTCCAAGTGTCTCTATCATCTTTATACGCCAGGTGTGCCACGAATAACCCGTCTCGGGAAAGCCCGCATACCATTGTGCACGGCAGAGCATATGACAGAATATTTTAAAGGTGTTTACACTGTGAAGCGCTCTGCAGGCATCCTTGTTATCGCTGTGCCAAAGCTCGGCTTCTTTTCCCTCGTCTGCAATAGACGAATACTCGGTCACGATGTTTTTATTCCTGATACCGCATCTGTCCGAGAATATGTGGATCTGTCCGTCCTCGTCCTTGGCGTAATTGTATATCGCATAAGCCACATATCCGTCGGTAAGTCCGATCGCATCATAGCGGCGTACCATACCGTCTGCCACCGGCATATAACCGTTGCCTCTTCCCTTATATTCGGTGAGCTCATACACCGCAGTCCTTGTACGCGATGCGATATAGTTCACAGTCTTGACTATTCCTATACCGGGCGCAACGTAGTATTCTCTCTTTCCGTTTTTATAGGAGAGCCACTCACTGTGGCCCGAGGAGCAAAGAGTGATCCTTATGCAATCGTCAAAATGTCCAGCCGCAACGTCAACGGAGATTCCCTTTTCTACCGTAACATCTGTTCTTACCGCATCTCCGAGCTTAAGAGATCTCTTTTCAAAGCTTCCCGCTCTCTCAAGGCATTCATCCCAGATAAAGTCCAAAGGGTCCTGCAGATTACCGTAAACGTTGTTATAAAGGAGCGGCATTTCAACGACCGACTTGCCGATGGTCTTCCATTCAAACGACCACATATTATCGCGCTCTATGTGACGAAGAGTACCGTCTTCATTCAGCGCTACCCTTGATTTTCCAAAGAAATTCCAGAGTCCTTCTGCGCTGCAATCGGGGTGAAGATTTGAATCGGTCGCAACGATCCTCTCCGCCGCATCACAAGCCGCACTTGTCCACGCCAGCTCAAACGGTGTTCTTGCAAGCGCTCTCGCTCTTTCTATCGAAGAGCTTACGTCTTCGATTCCCTTATCGTACGAATAATACTCGCTTCGAATACGGCGCATCATATCCGCCCAATTATTCTCGTCATAAGCTATACGCTCGGTCACGAAATTACCGCAGAGTATCGCCTTTTTATCATCAGCATACGCAACTTTCACAACCGTCTTGTGCTTTTCATATTCGGGAGATATGTCCTTGACGTACTCCCATTCATTTCCCTTGGCAAGCGGCAATACTCCCTTTCCGCCAACTATATTGTACGAAGAAAGAAGCATCACTTCGCTTATTCCGCCGTTGCGCATCTCAAGCTTGACGATGCCCACGCCCGCCTTATAATACGCCTTGCAGAATATGTTGTCGACCTTCGTTATCCAAAGCTCACAGTCCGAAAAAGTACCCGCAGGAGTTTCCACCGTTTCGGAGTCGGAAGCAAAGCGCAGAGTGCACTTATCGGAACCGACGTAGGTCTCGCCCACCTTTTTTCCGTGAACGGTAAAGAGTCCGTCACACATAGATGCAAAATAATATATCTGTGAAAAAGAGTTATTTACACTCCAAAGCTTGCCCGCGCCAAGATATTTGCTTCTCTGACGCAATGGGTCTTCGGTTCCCGATAGAATTATCTCGCTTACAAATGGGCAGACTCTGTGCCTGCTCGGATCTTTCTTATCGTATATGCTCTCGCAAAGTGACACAAAGTCCTGAC
>JAZNZQ010000302.1:0-5460 GCA_045595035.1 Eubacteriales bacterium
CCGTCGGGAGCCCCGAAAGAGTGAGTGCCGTGATCGATGCCACAGGACCGGGAACAGAGGTCACAGGAATACCACGCGTGGCACAAAGAGCCACCATATCCTCACCGGGGTCGCTGATGGCAGGCGTGCCCGCATCGGTGATGAGCGCACAGCTCTCGCCCCCTTCAAGGCGCGCGGCGATCTGCTCGCCTCTCTCGCGCTTGTTGTGCTCAAAATAGGAGACCATCGGCTTGGAAATACCCAGATGCGTCAAAAGGCGCATCGAATTTCGCGTATCCTCGGCGGCAATAAAATCGACCTCGGATAGCACCTTGATAGCTCGCTCGGAGAGATCGGAGAGGTTTCCTATCGGTGTTGCTACAAGATATAGCACACCCGATTCTATTTGATTTTTTTCGGAACGTATATTTGTAATTTTTATACTGCTCATGAAAAAATGTCCTTAATTAAAAAGAATTCCCGTGTCATACACAGACTGCATATCGGAGGTAAATTTTCTCGGGGTTATTCTCTTTCCCTCGCGGTAAACTATAAGCGGACGGGTAAGAGTGCATCCGGGAGCGCCGCCGAGTTTTGCTTCGACGAGCATCATCGAGGGGATGCTTTCGGTATCGGGATAAACCATCGTTATTCGTTTTGGCTCGAGCGAATTCTCGCGCAGAGCGGAAATCAGGTCACACATTCTGTCGGGCCGGTAGACGAGATAAAAGAGCCCGCCGAACTTAAGTATCTTTGCTGCGGTTTCCGCAAAATCGGAGATGCCGCCGAAGACCTCGTGCCTTGCAATGTTTTTGGCGTCCGAGAGGTTCGCCTTGCCCGAGGTAGAGAGCATATACGGGGGATTGCAGACGATATAATCAAGCTCACCTCCGAGCATGGATGCATTAAGCTCTCTTACGTCGGCGCATTTTGCGAACATTCTCGACTCTAGGCCGTTAAGCTCGGCGTTCCTGTTTGCAAGAGTGCAAAAATCACGCTGTACGTCAATGGCGTGTATGCTCTTGCATTTGTCTCTGGCAAGAAGCAAGAGGGAAATTATTCCCGTACCGCACCCAAGATCGGCCGCCCGCGCATGCTTTTGCTCCCGAACAAAGGAGGCAAGCAGAAGCGCGTCTGTGCCGAATCTGAGTCCGTCCTTTTTCTGAATGAGGTCGATATTCTCATTTACGTGATCGAGACACTCGTCGTCATTAAGAAATATTTCTTTCATTGAGAATAACACCTCCAAATAGTCAAAGCGGAACGGCATATGCCGTTCCGTTTCGTTTTTTAATTTGTTTCCGAATCAGTTTTCGGGCTTGGGTGCCTCAACAGGGCAAGCGTCAGCGCAAGCGCCGCACTCTACGCACTGATCAGCGTCGATAACGTATTTGCCATCCTTCTCTGTGATGCAGCTAACGGGGCATTCGCTCTCGCAAGCGCCACAAGCGATGCAATCGTCTGTAATCTTGTATGCCATTGGTATGTACCTCCATATAGTAGTTTACTTTATTGTATCACATTTTTTAAAAAATGCAATATTTTTTAGATATTTTTTTGAAAAAAGTTAATTACTCGAGATTTTTCAGCTCTTTTTCCATTTCGTCGTTCTTGTCGGAATGCTTTTTATCGGGCTTTTTGAGAAGCTTTACCTTGTCGCGGTGATAGAATTTCGGTGCCTGGTCGGGCTTGGCAGACAAACGTACTCTTATCATTCCCGCAAGCGGATTGGTCTCGGTAACGACACCGTCGCCGTCTTCGGTCGAAACTATGGAATCGAGCGGGGGAGTTTTTCTTATCTCCTCCTCGTATGTTTCGTGTTCATATCGCAGACAGCACATAAGACGTCCGCACGTGCCCGAGATCTTTGAGGAGTTGAGCGAGAGATTTTGCTCCTTTGCCATCTTTATCGAGACCTGTACGAAGTCCGAGAGAAAGCTTGCACAGCAAAGCGGTCTGCCGCACACACCGAGTCCGCCCATGAGCTTTGCCTCGTCGCGTATACCTATTTGACGAAGCTCTATTCTTGTGCGGAATACAGATGCGAGATCCTTTACAAGCTCGCGGAAGTCGACTCTTCCCGCCGCTGTAAAATAGAACAAAAGCTTGTTATTGTCAAAGGTATATTCGACCTCGACCAGCTTCATATCGAGCTTGTGTTCCTCGATCTTCTTCTGACAGATACCGAATGCCTCTTCTTCTTTCTTTTTGTTTTCCTCGAAATGAGCGATATCCTCCTTGGTCGCAACGCGTAACATATTGCGAAGCGGAGAGACTATCTCCTTCTCACTTACCATTTTATTGCCGACTACGACCTCGCCGAATTCGACTCCGCGCGCAGTTTCGACGATAGCATGATCGCCCTCCTTTGCGCTTTTTCCCGCGGGTGAGAAGTAGTAGACCTTTCCCGCATTCTTAAAGCGTATGCCGATTATTTCCACCTCGGCGTATTCGGTTGTGTTCTTTATTTCGTTGTTTTCCATAATGACCCCATTTGTTATGTATTATTTCTTTTGAAGCTCGCAAAGAAGCATTGCAAGCGTTATTTGTACGTTTGCGTTTGCGGACAGCGCAGAGATGGCACTCTCAAGCGCATCCGACATTATGAAGATGCCGGGAAGGGAAATAAGTTCGGCAAGCTCCCCTGTTTCCTTTTTTGAGGTGAAGAAAAGAGAAGGACAGTCCTGCGCTTTTTTCTCTGCTGCTATATCGCGCAGGGCGAGAGTAACCAGCGAAAAAAGCTCACACAGCTCGTCACGCTTCTTTTTTGAGAGCGTACTGAAAAGCGAAACAAGCTCGACTCTCTTTCTTCTGTCGAGCGAGAGCGAAAGAAGCTCTTTTGCCGCCGCGCGTTTTTCGAGCAGCTTTTTGCTTGCCTTTGCATCGAGATAATCGAGTGCCGCACCGATGCTTCCGTTTGCGCTTACTATTATCTCGCGAAGCGATTCGGGCGAGCTTTCCTTCAACGCGCGTGCCTTTGGAGAATTTTCGATAAGGTAGCGCTCGGTATCCGCGTGCGGTATCTTTTCCATGGGAATTATCTGCGCGCGGCTCTTAATGGTTTCAAGCAAAAGCTCCGGATTTTCGCAAAGGAGCAGAAAGATCACGTTTTTCGGCGGCTCCTCAAGAGTGGTGAGAAAGGCATTTTGCGCCTGCTCGTTCATAATATGAGCGTCTTCTATTATGTATATCTTGTTTTTTTGCTCGGTCGAAGAGACGTACACGTCGCTCTGAAGCGCTCTTATCTGTCCTACCACTATCTGCGTTCTGTCCTCGGGACGCCTGATGTATGTAACGTCGACCGCTCCGTGAGAGAGTATTTTTTCGCACGAGGGACATTTTCCGCAAGGGAGGGGAAAGCTCTCGTCGTGTCTGTGAGTACATTCGGCGGCAGCGGCAATAAGGTCGGCAAAGGTTCTTTTTCCCGAGCCGGCAGGACCCGTGATTATATATGCGTGCGAGAGCTTATCCTCTCGAATGAGCGAGGCGATAAGCTTCTTTTGATGCTCGTTGCATATTATTTTCGAAAATGCGTTTTTCATACGGCTCCGTCACTTTTACATTTATTCATATTAAATTATATCAAAATTGAAAATCAATGTCAATAAGCGCGTTGCATATAAATTTTGGGAGAGGGTAATATAGCTTTGGAGGTGTATATATGAAAAAGGAAATAAATATCACCGTATCCTTGCTGTTGGCTTTTTGTACCGTAATAGGAGCGCTTTTTGTTTTTTCGCAGACTCAAAAGGTAAAGCATGAGCGTGCGCTGTACGAGCGTGCGTATGTGGGCGCGGGTGAAGCTTGCGAGCGCCTTACTCTGTCGCTTTTTGCCGCGAGCAAGAGCTTTTCGGCATCCGACGTATCATCTGTCGGTGAAGAGGCATCTCTTTTCATGTCAAAGCTCGGGGACCTTTCGCTTGACGAGCTGTCCTCGGCTCCGCTGTACCGCTTTCTCTCGCTTGTCGATGAGATCTCAAAGGGTTCGCTTCAGCTTATCGATTCGGGGGAGAAAAGCGAATATTATATGAATCTTTTCGGAAAATTTGCGCCGCTCTCAAAACGCTTGGAGGATGAATTTTTGCCCACGCTTTCACGTGGACCCGATTATGAGCTGCTGAGTGACATCTTTTCGGAGCTTGGAGGGATATACTACGACGGAGTATATTCGGACGAGGAGCGGGAGGGGCTTTTTCCGCTTTTAAGGAGCGCGACCTTGCTAAAGCGTGACGAGGTGATGGGAAGCGTGGAAAAGCTTTTGGGCAAAAATGCGAAGCTGAAGTCCTCGCTCGTGCAGGCATTCCCGCCCTTCTACAGCTTCTATTGCGAGAACGCCTCGCTTGACGTAAGCCAGATGGGCGGATACGTATTGCGTTTCCTGTACGACCGCAGACCGTCGGGCAGGGAATGTACGTCCGAGGAAGCGAGAGCGGAAATGGAGAGTTTTCTCGAACTTCTCGGATTCGGAGGACTTGAATTGATCGAGTATTCGGACGAAGGCGACTATATAGGCGTATTTGCTCCGAGAGTGGGAAGCGATGCGGGGGATATACTCTGCCTGTCCGAGCGCATAAAGATATGCGTTGGAGCGGCTTCCGGAAAGGTCACGGCGTTCGATGCCACCGATTATTATAAGTATCACCGTATCGAGCGAGAGGTGAAAGAAAGCGATGTGCCTGTCGGGGCCGAACTTGTGTATATAATCGCCTCGGACGGACGTGAGATACTCTGCTATGTCTCGGACGGGGAGTATTACGGTGTATCCGACGGCAAACGAAGGATCAAAATTTATTAAACATCTTGTAAACGGTAAAAAATTCTGTTATAATAAATATTTAGTAGATATGCTCGCAAGGAGGGCTGTTATTATGGCAGAGAATAAGAAGTTTTATATCACAACACCTATATATTATCCCAGCGACAAGCTTCATATAGGTCACACCTATTGTACGGTCGCAACAGATGCTATGGCGCGTTACAAGAGAATGACAGGCCACGACGTTATTTTCCTTACGGGTACGGACGAGCACGGTCAGAAGATCGAGGACAAGGCAAAGGATGCCGGAGTAACTCCTCAGGCGTTCGTTGACAATATCGTTGAGGGTGAGCGCGGAGTAAAGGATCTCTGGCGCCTTATGAACGTCTCAAACGACCGCTTTATCCGTACGACCGACGGTTATCACGTCGAAGCTATTCAAAAGATCTTCAAGAAGATGTACGAAAATGGCGATATATACAAGGGAAGCTACAAGGGCAAGTACTGTAAGCCCTGCGAGTCATTCTGGACCGAGAGCCAGCTTGTTGACGGAAAGTGCCCCGACTGCGGCAGAGAGGTAGAGGATGCAGAGGAGGAAGCATACTTCTTCCGTCTTTCGGCATATGCTGAAAAGATACGCGACCTGCTTGAGAATACAGATTTTCTCGAACCCCGTTCGCGCGTAAACGAGATGGTCAACAACTTTATCAAGCCCGGACTCGAGG
>JAZNZQ010000303.1:0-2772 GCA_045595035.1 Eubacteriales bacterium
GCTGTCCGAGTGCATCATACTCATACTCGGTCGTGCCTTCCAAAGAGTCTATGACCTTCGTAATTCGCTCTTCCGCATCATACTCATACGAGAGCGTTCGTCCGTCGGATAGTACTATCTGACTTACAAGCTGCGTTGTCGCCTCCGGCAGCATTGTTTCATCATCGCATGCTTCGGCTTTCATACCCGCATGGTACGAGTACTGTCTTGACACATAGCCGTTGCCGAATCTGATCTCATCGAACGTCTTGCGTCCGAGACTGTCGGTATTGCTGCTCGATTCGTACGATACTCGGCTTTGCTGCGGCACGTCGACTACATCAACACTTACAACACTTGCTCCGTTATCGGCAGTCGTATAATTGTAATAGAGTGACGTTGCCTGACCCGGGATAACATTTCTTCTTACGAGTTTTCCCTCTGCATCGTATGAATATTTTACAGAGCTTACCTCTGTTTTGTTTGTCACCGTCTCGCCCGAAAGCGAAATATCAAATATTATCGACCGGACAAGTCTTCCTTCCTCATATATATAATCATACTCTCTTTTTCTGAATATGTCAAGAGAACGTGCGATATTGCCGTCTCCGTCGTAAACGTATTTGTACTGCGCGGTAAGCTCTCCTGCGGCATCGTACCACTTTTCCGACACCATCTGTCCAATGCCGTTGTAGCTTGCCGTCATTTTATCGCCGTTCGCGTAGGCGATCTCTTTTAGGCGTCCGTTTCCGTTCTTGTAGGTATACTGCACCAGCTTTTCCGCCTTGCCATCCACGCCGATAGACTCAAGATTGTGGAATGCGTTGTATGCAAGTACATACTTCATTCCGTCTCCGCGTACTATCTCTGTCATATTGTCAAAGTTGTCATATGCGTAAGATACCTGCGCGAGTGCGATATTGGCTGCGTTTTTGCTCGTTACCTTTGTAGTTCTGCCCGAGGTATCATATTCGTATGCAGTCTTGTTGTTGCAACGGTCGGTGACCTGTTCGACTCTCGATGTATCTCCGTCGACAGTGTATACCGTCTTATTTCTTCTCGAATCAAATTCACCTACGAGATCGTTGCCGCCTTCGTCAAGCACGGAATCGGGATAATTATCGTTGAATTCAAATGAACGATAGATGGCAGCGCTCTTGTCCGTATATCACGGTGGTTTTTATTGCATATACTAAAGTGTTTTTTCTTCCCCCGGTAGAACCGGGGGGTTTATTTCCAACACCTTAAAAGGCACAAAAAGAATGCGGCATTGTGAAATTTATCACAATACCGCACGCATTATTTTGCTTTGTAGCCCGCCCTTTCAAGCCGAGAAACAATGATGGAATCATCTACGTCCTTGGAGTATGATACGGTAAGTGTTCCCTTGCCGAGATCCACTTTGCCGCAGATTCCGGAGATGTCGTTTACCGCCTCCTCGACTCTTGCCCGACAGTGCTCGCAATGCATTCCGTCGACCTTGAATTCCTTCTTGTAAAGCACATTCTTAAGCTTCTTTTTCTTCGGCTTGTATGTGACGCCGCCGCAACATCCGCCCTCACCCTTAAAATGCTTTACCGAAAGGTAAACACTTACGCCAAGGACCAAAACAGCTATAACGATAATAATTATGTTTTCCATAACCTCACCAAATCGACAAGAGGATGCCCGGGCACCCTCTTGCTTTTTTATTACTTTTTATTCTGTGTGCCGCCGCATTTTCCGCCGCACTGCTTGGCATACGGACATCCGACACATTTATCTCCGCGCTTTTTTGCAATTATTATGTAAGTAAGCGCCGCACCGACGACCAGAACGATGGCCGCAATTGCTATAATATTTGTGATCATATTCTATGCTTTGAGAGCGTATTCCGCTTTTATTTCCTTATTTTTCTTAATGATAAGAGCAGTAAATATTACCGCGATAGCTATAACGATAGCCCAACCGAGCACAGGCATCCAAGCAGAACCGAAGGAACCGCCGGTGAAGAGAGTTCCGAAGAAGAATACGAGGAATCCGAGTGTATATCCGACCGAGAACTGAAGACCGATACCTGCAAAGAGCCACTTTTTGCTCTTAATTTCGGAGTTCATAGCACCGATAGCCGCAAAGCAAGGAGGTGTGAAAAGGTTGAACATAAGGAACGCAAGTCCTGCTACGACCGAGATACCGCCCATATTAGCCGCACCTACAGCTCCTACTGCCTCAAGGTCCTCATTGATAAGATGCTCGAACATAAATACCGTTGCAAGAGTGGATACAACGCACTCCTTAGCGATAAATCCTGTAACCGCTGCTGCCGCAAGCTGCCAGAGAGCAACACCGACGATAGGAGCGATAAGGTAAGCGATAGGAGTTGCGATAGTTGCAAGGATAGAGTTTGCGGGATCATCAACCACCTTGAGATTCCAGCCGTAGGTCTGCATCATATAAACAACAAAGTTACATACGAGAATGACTGTACCCGCCTTAACTATGTAAGACCAACCGCGCTGGCACATAGACTTTATCGCAAGCCAGAGAGAAGGTATCTTGTACTCGGGAAGCTCAATGATAAAGAAGGATTTTCTTGCCTTATGACCTGTGAGCGCATTGATAAGGAGTGCGCAAAGGAGAATTATAACGATACCTACAAAGTACATAAGTGTTCCGACCCACTCGGCATTGTCAAAGAAGGCGCCTGCAAAGAGGGAGATAACGGGAAGCTTAGCACCGCAAGGCATAAAGGGAGCGATCATAGCGGTCGCTCTGCGCTCACGCTCGTTTCTGATAGTACGGCAAGCCATAACA
>JAZNZQ010000304.1:0-2940 GCA_045595035.1 Eubacteriales bacterium
TAATTTCAATAATAAATAACATTTTTTTGAGGTCGTTATGCAAAACAAAAACAGGTTGAAGGATGTAAGAGAATACAAAAAACTAAGTCAATCGGATATTGCCGCCCTCCTTGAAACCACGCAAGAGCAAATAAGTAAATATGAAACGGGAAAGCAGCTTATGGGCATCGACAAATATATGAAGCTCTCTGTCTACTACAACGTCAGCATTGATTATCTCTGCGGTCTTGTTGACACACCAAAAAAGCTGTTTTAGCCGTCCGATAATATCAAGAAACAAAAAACGGAGAAGCCGCGCGCTTCTCCGTTTTTTTATAATCTTATTTTGTGCTTGCATTTCTTGCATCCGAGAAATTCGCCGTATCTGCTCTTTTTGACAACGAGGTTTGCACCGCATTTCGGGCATTTAAATCCTACTTTTTCGGGCACCCTTTCGGCTTCTCTTATCTCTCTTGCCGCATTCGGCTCGTTTCCTGTCTGCGTTACGAAATACACCGCGCTCCTCGCTCTTGTGGCGGCAAGCGTGAAGAGGGTTCTGTCATCCTCATGCTCAAATCCGCGAGTCAGCACGAAGGCGATATCGCACTCGCGCCCGACGGCGGCAGATGCGGTAAAATAGCTTATGTCAAGCTCGCTCTTTTTAAGATATCTCACCTTCAGCGTGTCGCTCTCACGGTCGTAGCGCGGCTTCAGGGTGCGCTCATACAAAAGGATATCGGCATCTCGTCCGCCCCTTCCGATAATAAATACACTGCCGCGCGAGAGCTTCGATATCACAGACATCATCTCGCGCATCATTCCGCGGTCGGTATAGGAGAACATGAAGTGCTTTTCGGGGCATCTTACACTCTCGCCTTCGGTCTCGGTATAGCTTATGTCAACGGCAAGCGCACCGATAAGCGTACGCGCCGCAGAGCTCATATACTCGATATCGTCAACGAAGATGCGCTCGTACGGACAAACATAGCTTCCGTCTCTTACATACTCGGTCGCCCTTTCGAGCGCCGTATCAAGCGAGCTTACCGTGTACTCGGGCTTTTCGGGCTTTTTCGGATATATCTCGCTCTTCCGCCTTTTTGCTATCTTCACTTTATGATGCTTTAGGTATGTTGTAAGCTTTTTTATAAGGATACCGTCGGTCCTCTCGTAGGCGCAAAGCGGAATGAGCACCGTTCCCATTCGCTCGTGCAGGTCAAATTTCCAATCCATGGAGCGCAGATAATCATCCGCATCCTCAAAATATTCGGGGACGTTGCCCTCTCGGTCAACTGCAAAATACTCGATGTATATATCATACTCGGGAAGATAGAAATCGGGACGGTATTGCGCCCGCTCGCCCTCGCGCGTGTCGTATTTGTAGGGTGCCTCGTAAATGTAATCTATCTTTGAGGAAAAGAGAAAATTAGCAATATCGGTCTCACCGAAGCTCTTCATCTCCTCGCCGCAAAGCGATACGGGAGAACCGAGCGATAGCCGTTGCTTATACTCCTTCTCGGAGGTGAATCGGCTCTTTTTCTCGGTCGACACCATAGAAGTGATAGGCGCGGTGAGACGAATGATATCCGATGCAAGCCCCGCAGGCGTGGTCGACGGAAGCCCCGTAAGCCGTGCAAGGCGGTCGGCGCCGTATGAAGTAGCAGAGAGCATAAGAGCCGCGCCCGAGAATTCTCTCGCGCGTTTTACAAGTCCGTATGTCTTTCCGCTTCCCGCGCCGCCCGATATCCGCTCGTGCATACTTCCCCCACCTTTTTAACAACTTATGTGTAACAAATAAAATTCATTCCAAGTGCTTCATAATATCTTTTGAAATCGAGCGGCGCGCCCCTATGCCTTCTCCAGCGGAGAAGGGGGACCGCAACGCGATTTTTGTATTGTTTTAATTCTGTAACAGTAGTGTCTGCGGTGGATGAGGAGAGCGAAACTGTATAGCGCTTATACGAGACCGAAATTACCATTAGTTTACGGTGAGTACAAAGAGCCCGTTTTCACATCTGCGATATGCAGACCTCGCTCTCCTCATCCACCGCGCGCGGTCCCCCTTCCCCGCTGGGGGAGGCATTCTCGTGCATACTTCCCCCCCTCTTTTTAGAATCCGTTTTTGCGAGACGGCGGGAGCAAGCCCCCGCCCTACATTGCCGCCATGCAATGCTTTTCTCTACTTTTTTACTCCCTTATGGATGTCGGACGAAAGGAACTTTATCGTGCGCTCGACTGCATCCTTGGAGTTGTACCACGGCTCCTCGTCGTAGCGGTAATCGAACTTCTTGCAGAACCAGCTCACGTCGCCCGTAAGCTCCTCGTAATACTTCTTCTCAAGTCCGCTTACGACCGAGTAGAATTCCTTGAAATCCTTCTTTGAAAGCTCTCTTTTTCCGTATTCAAGAAGCTTTCTGTAGTGTGGCAGGCAGAAATAGGGCTGTGCGGCAAGCTTCTTCTTAAACTCGCCGTCGCGGTTCCAAAGCCATACCGCGGTCTGAAGCATCCTCTCAAAATGATAGGAGATGCGGCCGCAGACATAGCATGAACCCTCGAGCTCGCCGAGATTTTTTGCCGCCTTATCCGCCGCTGAGCCGAAAAGATCGGAAAGTCCGCCCGGGAAAAAATCGCCTGTTCTCTCGCCCAGATGGCTCTCGAGCATAAGCGCGAGTCCGAGTCGGTTCTTTCTACCGAACATCATATCAAAATGCGTGGGACAAAAGCCCTCGAGATTGGTCTTTATTCTCACGTCGGGCTCCATCATCGACGCGCCGAGGATAAGCTCAAGCTCGTTCTCCTCAAGTCGGTTATAGAGCGCGCAAAACGCACATCCGCAGGACGCGTCCGCCTCGGATGCCTCAAACGCTTCGTTTACGGGTATCGTATAGATCTGTTCCATATTTCGTCCTCTTGAATTTTTCATTGATTTATGATATTATTTTACTATATAATAACGTGAAAATC
>JAZNZQ010000305.1:0-4100 GCA_045595035.1 Eubacteriales bacterium
GAGGACTCTGTACCCGCTACCCTTCACACGCACGCATGAAAGGGCGGCGGCAACGTCATCTGCAATATACGTGAGAATGAGCCGTCTGCGCTCATCCCCCGACTCTCCCGACACAAGATCGAGTATATAATCGGGCAAGAAGAATGCTCTTGTTCTCATAGCGCCGACAAAGCCGCCGAAGAACAGCACCGTGTCGGCAATTTTGTTTGATCTTAGATACTTTTCAAGATAATGCGCCTCGGCGGGATTCAAAAATGAGCTTACTGCGACCGCGCCCTTGCGTGCGCGCGCGTACAAATCATCCGCCTTGGCAAAAAGAAGCTTGTACTCGCCGCCTGCCGTCATATCACAAAAAGGCCCCGAGCATGCTCTGTATTACCGAGAGCAGTATGAAGGTCACCAAAAACGAAATATCTATCGGCAGTCCCGCGACCGACTCAAATCTGTCAAGGAGCATACGCACCGGCTCGATAATTGGCTCGGTTATAGTATAGAGAAACTCCTCAAAGCGTCCGCCGACGCCCGGAAACCACGACAAAACGGCGCGAGCAAACATTGCCATTTGCAGGGCGCCTATCGCTGTGTATATGACCGCCTTTACGAGAAAAAGAAGATTATCCAAAAACATCCTCCCCGGGTAACTAAACAAAATGGACAACCGCCCGTAATAATGACATTACAAGCGGTTGCCGACCTTTGGATGGCGCAACAACCGAAAGTCATTCAAAATGACCTTCTTTTTGCTTTATGTCAGTACGAAAAGAGAGCTATCAGCCCTCCTGGCCCTCAGCTTCCTCTGCTGCCTTTGCACGCATCTGGTCTCCGCTGATATCAACGTTGTTGGGAGTGATAACGTATGCGTTGTTGGCAACTCTCTTGAGCTGACCGTCAATGGAATAAGCAACGCCGGACAAGAAATCAATAAGGCGGCGTGCTGTCTCCTTATTTGTAGATTCAAGGTTAAGTACGACTGTGCGCTTGTTGAGAAGGTGATCTGCGATCTGCGATACGTTCTCAAATCTGTCGGGCTTAACTACCTTGAGCTCGATAGCAGAGCCGTTGATGCTCATACCTGTGTTCATGGATACGCCTGCAGATGCGGGTGCGTATGCATCCTCGCTCTCCTCGGAAACGTTCTCGGTCTCTTCCTCGTAAGAAGGAACACCGTAGATATCGTCAGCGTCACCGTAGAAGTCGCCGTCGTAGCTGGATACGTTGTTGTTATCCCCTGTAAGCTTGCTCTTTACTGCGTCAAAAAATCCCATTTATATTTCCTCCAAAAATTATTTTCCTTTTTATTACTCTTTCTTGAAGAGTGCCGAACCGACTCTGACGAGATTCGACCCCTCTTCTATTGCGGCCTCAAAACTGCCGCTCATACCCATAGATAAAATAGGTCTACTTATATTATGTAATTTTTTTTGCCAAATGTCAAGAACAAGACGATAAGTTTCTGCAAAATATTTATTATATTCGGCTTTTTCGACGCATTTTGGCGCCATTGTCATGAATCCCTTGACATTTATGTTAGTATATCCCAAAATTTTATCGACAAAACCGTCAAGCTCCTCGGGCATTACTCCGCTCTTATTTTCCTCACGTCCGATGTTTATCTCGACAAGAACGTCCATTATCTTGCCGTGCTTTTTCGCCTGTCGGTCTATCTCGCGGGCAAGCGATTCGGAATCGAGCGAGTGGATAAGCGAGACCTTGTCGATGATATATTTCACCTTGTTCGACTGAAGCTTGCCGATAAAATGAACGTTCACGTCATCGCGCTTTATCTTATCGTAACGCTCGAGCAGCTGTTGGACTCGGTTCTCTCCCACGTCCTTTACGCCGCATTCGCTTGTGAGATAGTTTATCTCGTCTACCTCCGCCCCCTTGATGACCGCCAGAAGCAGCACATCATCGTCCTTTTTTGCTTTATCCATCCTTGCCCTTATTTCGGCAACATTTCTGTCTATATACGAATGATCCATTTTATACCTCACTCAATTATCTTTCCGTCATAAAGGTCCTTGCCGCGTGTTATGACAGTATCGGAGACACCGAGGAATTCCGATGCATCCTCACGCGTAATATCACGCTCTGCAACGATAAAGTATCCGTCCTTTTCAAGGATGACCTCGACACGGCGGAAATGCACAGTACTTCCGTACAGTATGTACACACCCTCACGGCCGTCGACCATACGAAGCGCCGACGTGGGTATCCTGTAACCCGAAACTCCCTTTTTCTCTATCACAACGCTCTGGCATCTTAGGTAATTGAAGCCCTCGGGAAGCGTTGCACAGGAAAACACGAGCACAGCTTCATCCGAGCCGCTCTCTGTTACCGAGCGCTCGAGAGTCATCGTTATCTTCGTGTCGTAGTTATAGGGGAAACTGACAGAATACCTCTCACCGACCTCAAAGCCGACAAGCGCGCTTTTGGAAAGCGGTACGGCAATATACCAAACGTGTCCCGATACCGTCTTTCCGACAGGATACATTGTGCTCTGCTCTGTCTTTTCGGAGGAGAACGCCTCCTTAAAATCCGAGAGTAACATACCGTCTATATTTTTTGCAGAGAAGACACTCTCGTATCCGTCAACATCAAAGAAAAAGTATCCCGATTCGCTCGTTGATATGTTTTCGAAATTGCCGCCAAGCTGTGCCATAATAGCCGCACGCTCGGCGCTAAAAGCCGCTATCTGCGTGTCATAATTTTTGACCTCTCCCACGATTATCTTACGCTTGTTAACGCTTGCGAGCATCTCGTCCTTTGCAAGCATGGCATAGGACAGATCGCCCGAAGCTATCTTTTCCATAGCAGAAAAGTAAAGCTCGGATATTGCGGCATCTATCTTTGCGGTGTCCGAGACAACGATATTCTTCTCGATATTGCTCGCCTGAAGAAGAGCTATCTTCGCATCTATTTGCTCCACTCTTTTTCTTTGCGAGCCACCGTCTCCGTCCTCGTATACCTTGGCAAGTTCTGAGCCGACACCGACCTTCTCGCCGTCAGAGACAAGATAGTTCACCGCGCCCGAATATTTTGAATATACGACTTTTTCGTCGCGGAATATATACGCCTCGGAGCTTTCTGTCACGCTCTCGGTAACAAGAAGCGCGGGAGCTGTCGTAAGCGCCGATGAAAAGCCGTCAAAGGCGTGGTAGAGCACGTAGTACCCGATTCCTATCGCAAGGAGCGCGGAGATAATATAAGTAAACACGTTTTTAAGATATTTGGTATCCATTATCTCCCCTCCTTAGATCCTACTTTATCAATTCCATGGCTTCGGCAAGCACCAAAGAAAGTTCTTTGCCGTCCATATCAATAAATCTTACGTAATCCTTTGCCGAGAACCATGTCATCTGCCGCTTTGCGTATCTTCTTGTAGCCGCCTTAAGGTCCTCTACCGCCTCATCAAGCTCCATTTTGCCGTCAAGATATGCGGCAAATTCCTTGTATCCTATCGCTTGTGCTGCGGTGTACTCGCTTTTAAGCGAACCGTCCTCATACAATCTTTTGACCTCATCAAGAAGGCCCGACGCGACCATTATATCCACACGTTTGTTTATTCTCTCGTAGAGCGCCTCGCGGTTATTGAATCGAAGCCCTATGGCACGAAGGTCGTACTCCGACTCAAGCGTGCGGCTTTTTGCATCAAGCACCGATTTCGGCACGCCCGAGCTTTTGTATATCTCGAGCGCACGGATAACGCGCTTTACGTTATTTTTGTGTATCGCATCGGCAGATTCGGGGTCTACCTCACGAAGCATTGCGTGAAGCTTATCGGCACCGCCCTCTTCTTCGGATATTGCAAAGAGCGCCTCCCTGTATTCGGGCTCGGGTTCGGATGCCTCGTATGCCGTGGGACGCACAACGCTGTCAAGATAAAGCCCCGTGCCTCCGCAAAATATCGGCAGTTTTCCCTTCGCGTACACCTCGTCTATCTTCGCCTTTGCAAGGACTGCATAGTCCGCGGCGGAGAAATTTTCGCAGGGCTCGACGATATCTATCAGGTGATGCACGACACCGTCCATCTCTTCGGGTGTCGGCTTTGCGGTACCTATGTCCATTCCGCGGTATATCTGCATGGAATCGCAGGATAT
>JAZNZQ010000306.1:0-2266 GCA_045595035.1 Eubacteriales bacterium
CGCTCACCTGCAGCTGCATAAGCCATAACGTCGGACTGAACTGTTGCGAGCTGATAGTTGCCTGCATCGATTCCGAGGATATTTGCCTTGGAGCCATCTGTGGAAACAACGTTTACCGTGATCCCTGTGCTCGTTTTTATCTGATTACCGAGGATTCCGCCGTAGCCGTAGTATGTGCCGGATGTTCCGCCGGTTCCCATTGTCATAACTGTTGCGCCGCCGCAGGATGCAAGGCCTACGATCATCATGAGCGCGAGTGCGAGTGCTAAAAATTTCTTCATTTTTATACCTCCAATGAATAATAAATAGTTTACCTTATCTATTATACACAAAAATGAATTTTTTGCAATAGCAAAAATGCATTTTTCTCAAAAAAAAACAACAAAAATCCGTATTTTTGAATCAAAAATCATTTCAAGATGCAAAAATGATATCCCAAAATTGCAATAACAAAACAAAACAGCAATATTTTTATATAAAAACAGCAAAAAATGTATATCTCGTATAAAAATTTTGTGGTAAAATGATTTTACTATAATTACATAATGCAATCGAAGGAGCAATTATGAAAAAACTCACCCTTGAAGAGCATCGCGCAAGAATTGATAATATCAACTCTGCTGAGCTTGGAAACAAAAAGTATTTCCGCCGCGCACGTATACGCGATTACATGCCCGGTCAGGCGACCTACAATCTCGGAGATTACCCCTATCCCTTCAAAATAGAGCCTACAGAGTATGATTATAATATGCTCAAGGATATGGCAGAAAAGGGTATCGAGCTTATTCAGCTTCATGAAGAATGGCATGATTCGGTGCGCATGTACGGTGCAGACAAGTTTAATTCTCACGATCCCGAGGGAATGAAGAATTTTGTCAAGCTTTGCCACCATTTCGGAATCAAGGTAATTCCTTATGTTTCCACAGGTTTTTTTCACGAATTCGATCCCGATTTCCGTGAGGAGTTTACTCACGGTGTGAAATATTGTATGGGTGGACTTCATCATAAATACCGTCGTTGCAGCGCGGGAAAAGCAGAGTGGCGTGAGTATATGCTCCCGAGAACATTTGCGATCCTTGACAATTACGGCTTTGACGGAATTTACAATGACTGGGGACTTCAGTCCAGCTACAGTGTTTCGGGCAACAGACTTATGCGAGAGGGAATAGGTGTATACGATCCCGAGATGGAGGACCTTATAGGACTTATATATTCCGAGGTCAAGCGCCGCGGCGGTGTTTACAAGCTTCACTGTGACGGAAATGCGAATGCACCCTGCATAGATAAAGTATACGACTATCTTTGGATAGGTGAAAATCAGAAGGCGACAACACTTGGCGTCGGAAAGAATTTCCATGATTATGTGGTGCCTTGTCAGGATAAGGTAACGCTTAACCTTGACAATCCCGATCTTTATTTTGCAAATGTCATTCCGTTTATGCAGTTCCCGCTTCTTACGTCGCGCGGACGTCCTTTTCTCGGAAAGCGTAAGGATGCCGATTGTGTAAGCTATGGACGCGAGGATCCCAAGTACAACCGCGAGTATCTGTTTGACTGCAAGGTGGCGGACTATATGAAGGATCACCCGAACGGTCCTTACGTTTATTCACTTTGGTCGTCGGTTCCCGATGATGTGACCGAGTATCCTCGATGGTGCGAGTATCTTGCACTTTATCGTCCGATGGTAGAGCGCGACAGCCTTGTTTACATCGAGCTTCGCGAATGCGATGAGCTTGTTTCTGCAATTCCCGAAAAGGTGATCGTTTCAATGTTTGTAAATGAGGAAAAGTACCTCGTTGTATCAAATCTTGAGGACGCGCCGTATGAGTTGGTGCTTCGTAACAAATGGTGTGACAGACGAAGCGGTGAGATAAAGAACAGCTTTATCATTGAGCCCGGAAAGATAATCTTCTTGAAGAAATAACAAAAAGCACTTGATACCACGGTATCAAGTGCTTTTTATATGTAAATTATCCTTCCACGTTCTGTGCTTTTTTAAAATCCTTTATCGTCGTTTCCATAGCTCTTGTTGCAACTCTCTCAAGCGACTTCCAAGCGGAAGCAAAGTTTGTGGAGCGTTGCTGCATGAGCTTACCAAGACGTCCTGTTACGTCGCCCCAACCGTAGATAGCGCCGAGGTCGAAGGTTCTGTTCTCGATGACCTTATCAAGAACGAGCTTGGACTCTTCATCGGGCGAATATTTCTTCTTAAGTGTTGTTTCGTAGAATGCAACTCTTGTTGTGTATCTCGATTCTGCGAACATTG
>JAZNZQ010000307.1:0-2557 GCA_045595035.1 Eubacteriales bacterium
TATTCATAGCCGAGAGGTCCTCTCTTTTTTCTGTAAACTATTATTTACGTTAAGCTCGTTTGTGCCATTCGGCTTACAGCTTGACCTTTGTGCTTGAAAGCAAATATTCCTTATTCCAAGGTGCCCTGTTATAAGCAAAAAACATCCAAAAAAATATTTTACACTTTGCATTGACATTGACATTTATATATTATATAATAATGATAATGCTTGATTTTTGATCTCATTTTTCCAAAAATCAACTGATAGTAGAAAATTTCAACCTTCTGTCGCTTGTTCTTGTTCCCCGTCGGTGGTATGATAGAAGTGTAAACAATAACGAAAGGACCCAGACAATGACTCTTGGAAAGAAATTATCGAATTTTCGAAAGATAGCAGGGCTGACCCAGCAGCAGCTTGCCGAGCATCTTAATATCAGCGCTCAGGCAATATCAAAATGGGAAAACGATCTATCAGAGCCCGACCTCGCAACCCTCAAAGCACTCGCAAAGCTTTACAACACCTCTGTCGATTCCCTTCTTGACACAGACGAGCTTGCCCCTCAACCGCAGATGATCGACGCTGAGGCTGTCGCTAATTCCGTCTATGAAAAGATAGGAGATCAGATCAAGTTGGACGCGCAGCCGCAACCGATCGGCTTTTGTATGAATTGCGGAAAAACCGTTACCGATGAGACAGTAGCGGAGACAGAGCCGCACATTATATGTAAGAAATGTAAGGAAAGGCTTGCCGAGGAGGCTGCCGAAAGAGAAAGAGCGGAAAGAGAGGCAACCGAGCGCCGCATCGCGGAGCTTGAGAAGGCGCGCGAAAGAGCTGTACGCGCAGAGGAAAGAAAAAAAGAAATTGAAATGGACTCTATGCGCCGTCACAGATCAAAGAGTCTTTTATGGGGTGCCGCTGTCGCGTTCGTTTTGATCGTTATCGCACTGATCGTAATTATTCAGAATTCAACCGATCCCGAATTTGATGGTGACATCGCAAGCCAGATCATAGGCGGGATAGTTCTTACATACGCAGGCTTCGCATTTACCTTTACGATGTTCTACGACACGTTCGTTAAGGACGCAGTTCTTTATATGCTCACCTCCTCCATCAACTGGCCCGGACTCATTTTCACCTTTGATCTTGACGGAATCCTTTGGCTTATAGGAATGAAGATACTCTTCGCGGTGCTCGGATTTATAATCGGTATTCTCGCGGCTATACTCGGTATCATCTTCGGCCTTATTATGTCTATGATAGCATTCCCCTTCATTCTGCTTATATACTCATCCAAAATCGCTCGAGGCATTTACGAGGATCCCGAGCTTGAATAATTGATCGAATATTATTTATAGGAGAAATATAAAATGAAAAAAAGAACAATACTTGCCCTTATACTTATGCTGCTTTGCGTTGCCATCGCATTCACTTCCTGCGGCGGCACGAACGATAATCCCGGCGGTGGCATTGAAAACGGCGGCACCGAAAACGGCGGTGGCACCGAGAACGGCGGCGGCACCGAAAACGGAGATGCCGAGATCACCGGCATAACCTTCGCGGGCGCCGAATTCACCTATGACGGAACCGAAAAATCGCTTGCGATATCAGGCACTCTTCCCGAGGGAGTAAGCGTTGCTTACGCAAACGAAAAGGCAACGAACGCCGGAACCTACTCCGCTACCGCGACGCTCAGCGGCGAGGGCTACAAAACCAAGACGCTGACTGCCACCCTTAAGATAAATAAGGCTGACATCACGGGCATCACCTTTACGGGTGCCGAGCACACCTATGACGGAGCAGAAAAGTCTATCGCCATCGCGGGCACTCTTCCTGCAGGCGCTGAGGTAAGCTACACCGACGCAAGCGCTACCAACGCAGGCACCTACAATGCGGTCGCTACTATTTCGGGCGCTAACTACAACACCCTCACTCTCAACGCAACTCTTAAGATAAACAAGGCTGACATCACGGGTATTACCGCTGAAGCGGAGCAGAATGTGCTTCACGACGGAGAATATCACTTCCCCGCTATCAATGGAACTCTTCCTGCCGGAGCAACTGTTACATATCTCTTCGACGGTGTTGAAAGCGCAGAAGGTGTCAGAACCGCCGGCACTCACGCGGCAACGATAGTTATCGGCGGCGCGAACTATAACGAGCTTACCTTTGAAGTTTCATTTAAGATCAAAATGAATTTTGCGGGACTTGCAAATAACGTTATAGAATCGTTCGGAAGCGTACCTGATGTTTGGGCATTCCTTCCCGAAAGCTTTTCAGCTGAGAGCAGAAGCGTTGCATACACTTCTTCGATCGATTACTCGAGTTTTGTTAACGTTGAGGATATTCCCGTAAACGGAATGGGCAAACAGCTCAATATGGTTTACGGAATTCTCACAAAAGCGGAGACCGCGCTTACTGTTGTTAACACGGTATACGGCGGAATGAACACAGTTTACGGACTTTACTCAGCATATCTTGATTCTAATCCCGCGGATTATCAGCACTTTGAGGGCAATGCGGGTCCCTTCACCTTCACTCTTGATCTTGGCGATAATGAATACGCTATGACAGCGAA
>JAZNZQ010000308.1:0-8011 GCA_045595035.1 Eubacteriales bacterium
CCTATATGGAAGGGCTTCGCAACGTTGGGAGAGGAATAGTCGAGCACGACCGTTTTTCCCTTTCCCATATCGGGAGCACCGTATTTTTCTCTTTTTTCTATTATCTCACCTACGACCTTACCTGCGACCTTTGCCACATCAAGGTATATATTGAAATAACCGTTTACTGCCTCAACACGCTCGACGTATTCAGCTTCAAATCCTTCCGCGAGAGAAAGCGCGATCTTGACCGGAGCATTTCTCATCGTCTTGCTGAGCTTGAAGCAAGGAAGCGCGAGGTCGCCCATCTTTGAGTCGGGCGGATATTCGAGCATAGACGCGACGTCGCATGCTGTCATATCTATATCCGACTTCATCTCTTTTATCTTAGAAAAAAGAGCTTCGGATATCTTCTTTTTTATCTCTATCATATCTGTCTCCATTCCGCCGCACTCGGCGGCAACAATTCACAACATTCTATTATGCAACATTTTCACACTTTTTTCAAGTGTTTTTTGAAATTTCAATCGGTTAATTTTACGATTTTTGCTCCTACGTAAGCGATAAGCTCTGCGGCGGACAAAAGCAGTTGTGCTCCTCTTGTACCCGAGCTTATGGTTATAAGGTCTCTCTCCTTCACCGCCTCGTCGAAATATGTAGGAAATTTCTTTTTCATTCCGATAGGCGAACAGCCGCCGCGAATATATCCTGTCAAAGTTAACAGATCCTTTACGTGCACCGGTTCAATCTTTTTGTTTCCGGTCACCGCCGCCGCCCTTTTCAGATCTATCTCTTTATCGCACGGAATACAAAACACGGTATATCCGGTCTTGTCTGCGCGAGTTACGATAGTCTTATATACCATCTCGTAAGGAAGCCCTGTCTCCTCTGCAATATGCGTGCCTGCAAGGTTGTTTTCGTCGACGGGATATTCCTTTACTTCATATTTTATCTTTGCCGCGTCAAGAAGCCGCATAGCATTAGTTTTATTCATGGTCAAAAATTCTCCGCCTCAAGTATCATTTCACGAGCCGCCGCACGGGCCGCATCGGTTATGTCAATACCCGCGATGATACGCGATATCTCGTCAACGCGCGCCTCGCCCTCAAGCAGGGCGACCTTGGTCTCTGCGCGGCCATCCTCCTCGCGCTTGGATATAAAGAAGTGCGTCGTCGCGGCACTTGCTATCTGTGCTGAATGCGTTACGCACACGACCTGAGCCGAGCTTGCTATCTGCTTCAGCTTTATGCCGACCTTTCTCGAGGTCTTGCCAGATATACCCGTATCGACCTCGTCAAAGATTATCGTATTCACGCCGTCCTTGTCGGAGATAACGCTCTTTATTGCGAGCATGATACGCGAAAGCTCACCGCCCGAGGCGATCTTTATCATCGGAAGAAGAGGTTCTCCGGGGTTTGTGGAAATGAGAAACTCCACAGAGTCATATCCAAGCTTGTCGAGCACGGTCTCTCCCGTGCTGTCCTTCTTTTCTTCTACCGACACAGAAAACCGTACCTTCGGCATATCGAGAAATTCGAGCGTTTCGCAGATCTCATTTTCGAGCTTGTCCGCCGCTTCTCTTCTCTTTTTTGATATTGCCTTTGCTTTTTTTACAGCTTCGCATCGAAGTTCCGCATACTCGCCCTCAAGCTTTGCAAGCTCGTCGCCCGACGATTCTATCGTGTCAAGCTTTTCTCTTGCCGCCCTCTCAAATTCTATTACGTCCGACAGCTCGGGGCCGTACTTGCGCTTGAGCTTTGTCAGAGCATCGAGTCGGGCTTCTATCTTGTCAAGGCGCAAAGTCGGGTCGCCGTCAAAGTCGGACACAAGATCCTCCACGCCGTCCGCGATATCCTCTATCTCATAACGAAATTCGGTAAGCTTTCTCGCATACTCCTCCGCCTCGGGGATAATTGCGCCTATTTGTGAGAGAGCCGCCGCGCTGTTTTCAAGAAGCAGAAGCGCCGATGCCCCCTTTTCGCTTCCCTTCAGCGCACGGTACGCAAATCTTACGTTTTTGGTTATCTTTTCGATGTTTGCAAGCTTGTCGCGCTCGGCTTCAAGCTTTTCCTCTTCGCCCGCCTTCGGCTTTACGCTCTCGATATCGTTTATCTGATATTTAAGTATCTCGGTCGTGCGTTCCTTCTCGCTTTCGTCTATCGTGAGAGCTTTCATTTTCGCACCGACCGCGCTCATTTTTTCATAGGTCTCAAGATAATCGGCTATAAGCGGAGCGCTGTCGGCATAGGTATCGAGAATAGCAATATGATTCGCCTTCTGCATAAGGGCTTGGTTGTCGTTCTGTCCGTGGATATCGATAAGCGTTCTGCCTATATCGCGAAGCATTCCCCCTGTCACGCTCTTTGTGTCAAGCTTCGCGCTCGAGCGACCGTCGGATGTCAGCGTGCGCGAGATGAGCACCTCATCGGTATCCTCGTCAAATCCAAGCTCGACAAGAGCCCTTCTCGCCTCATCGGATATTCCTGTAAACAGAGCAGAAACGGTCGCCTTCTCCTCGCCGCTTCTGACGATCTCTCTCGTTGCCTTTTTACCGAGAAGAAAGTTTATACTGTCGATGAGTATAGATTTTCCCGCGCCCGTTTCACCTGTAAGGACATTAAAGCCATTCTCAAGATCAAGATCGAGGCGCTTGATCACGGCAACATTCTCTATATGGATCGAAGAAAGCATCCATTTCACCCCCTTTAGCTGTTTGTAAATTCGGTTATATCGTTCTTATCATCGACTTGATCTTATCGCCGATCTCCTTTGCCGATGCATACTCGCGTACAACGATGATTATCGTGTCGTCACCCGCAACACATCCGAGTATCTCGGTCATGTGTATTGCATCAATACCTGCAGCCACAGCCGGAGCAAGTCCGGGATAGGTACGAAGCACGATCATGTTACCCGAGTCATCTACCTTCTTTATGGATTCCGCAAGCGCGCTGTTGAACTTGGGAGCGCCGCTCATCTCACTTCTGGGAAGCGTATATCTGTAGTATCCGCTTGCACCCATTCCTTTTGTAAGCTTCAGCTCCTTGATATCGCGGGAGATAGTTGCCTGAGTCACAGCGAAGCCGTTTTCGCGCAGCTTTTCGATAAGCGCATCCTGTGTTTCAATGTCGTACTTGTCGATAAGCTCAATGATCTTGTTCTGTCTTGTGCTTTTCATATTTATTCCTCCTATCCGCTTTGCGGATATTTTTATTCTTCCATATTTCTTATTTTGTGTCTTACTATATTGTAAAAATCAACGTCCTTGAGTTTGATAAGTCTTGCTTTGCAGTCAGCTTTCTCTATTCTAACCTCATCCTCATATTCAAGGGCAAGATTTTCGTTTCCGTCCAAGGTCAAAAAAAGCTGTTTTTCTCTTACGCTGACGTTTTTTACGGTAAGAGAAGCATCATCCGAGAAAAGAAGCGGTCTCTGCCCGAGCGAATGCGGACATACCGGAGTCACACATATGCAGCCGAGATGCGGGTCTATTATAGGTCCGCCCGCCGACATCGAATAAGCGGTGGAGCCGGTAGGTGTTGAAAAGATTATTCCGTCGGCTCTGTAGCTTACAATCTTCTTTTCATCCGAATAAAGCTCGAGGTCTATCACCTTTGACACGGTCCCCTTGGAGACTACCGCATCGTTTAACGCATAATTCTCACTTAGCACCGCGCCGCCGCGTATATGCTTCACCGAGAGCATCATACGCTCGTCACAGGTGTATTCACCCGAGAAAAGCTTGTCGAGATACTCTGTCTCCGATGGTTCTATCTCCGCCATATAACCGATACGCCCGAGGTTGATTCCAAGTATCGGAAGCTCCTTTTTCACTGTGCGTCTCACCGCATCAAGTATCGAGCCGTCGCCGCCAAGCACGATGCACATATCGGCAAATTCGGCTATATCAGAGAGGGGCATAAAATGAAGCCGTCCCTCTTTTAACATTGCGTTCTCCGGTATCGCTTTTTCATACTCCGCCTCAAGCCAGAGTTCGCAGTCGTACCCCGAGAGAGCATCAAGCACGTCAACAAGCGCCTTGTAGGAAGCATCCTTCATTTTATTGGGTCGTAACAATATTTTTTTTATAGGAATCACCCTCATTTCAAGATAAGACTATTTTCTTTATCGGAATCTCTTTTTTATCTCCGCCTTTTTTGAATACGGCAAGATACTCGCGGTTTCCGTCGCCGCCCTCAATGGGAGACTTTATAAGTCCCTCGCAGAAAAAGCCGTGAAGCTCGGCAAATTCGATTATCCTTCTGCATACATCAATATGGACATCCCTGTCCTTGACTATTCCGCCCTTACCGATATTCTCTCTGCCCGCTTCAAACTGCGGCTTTATAAGCGAAACGAAAATTCCGCCGTCAGAGAGCACTCCGGGAATATTGGGAATTATATAGGTCTGCGAGATAAAGGAAACGTCCATAACGACGATATCGCACATCTCGGCTATATCATTTTTTGAAAGATTTCTTGCATTGTACTTTTCTATCGATACAACGCGCTCATCGGCACGAAGCTTTGCGTGAAGCTGATCCGTCCCCGAATCGAGCGCATATACCTTTTTTGCACCGCGCATAAGAAGAAGGTCTGTAAATCCGCCTGTCGATGCCCCTATATCAAGCGCGCACATGCCCGATACGTCTATATCAAAGCCGTCAAGCGCCGCCTCAAGCTTATACGCACCGCGACTGACGTACGGACATATATCGCCGCATATATCGACCGTGTCATCATCTATGTCGGCCGACGGCTTTGTCTGTATCTTACCGTTCACCTTGACCGAGCCGGCTAATATCAGATTTTTTGCTTCCTGTCTGCTCTTTACAAGTCCGTTTTTAAACAAATACAAATCAAGTCTCATGCAAAGATCACACCTATGATTATACCGAGCAGAGCGCCCGCTATCACTTCAAGTTTCGTGTGTCCGATAAGCTCCTTGAGCTTTGACTGAATCTCGTCGGTCTTTCCGGTAAATATATCATCCATAAGTCGGTTGAGTATTTTCGCCTGCTGACCGACGGCACGCCGTACGCCCGCCGCGTCATACATTACGATAAACGCAAATATTGCAGACACCGCAAAAACGGATGACGAAAACCCTTCAATTATTCCGCAAGCGGTAGCAAGCGCGCATACGGTAGCCGAATGGGAGCTGGGCATTCCGCCCGAGGAGAGCAACATCATAAAATTAAGCTTTTTTTCTGTTATAAGGCATATCGGCACCTTTAATACCTGTGCGACAAACCAACCGATAAGAGCACAAATAAAAACTCTGTTTGAAACAAGATCAGTAAAAATATTCATATAAAATCCTTAATTTTTTCTTTCGAGCAGATAGGATGCAAGAGAAACAAGCATTTCGCTTCCTTCGTATGCCGAGATCGCAGAGATCGCCTCATCGGTAAGCTTTCTTGCGTAATCCGCCGCCTCCTCGACACTCATATAGGTCATAAAGGTCACCTTATCGTTTTCGGCATCGCTTCCAATAGTCTTACCGAGGATAGCCGCATCGCCGGTCTTGTCGAGGATGTCATCTATTATCTGAAAGGCAAGTCCTATGTTTTCGGCATATTTTCTTACGTCGTCGCATCTTCTGTCATCGGGAGAAAGCTCAGCCGCATAGCACCCGAGCAGCGCCGCCGTGCGAATGAGCGCACCGGTCTTATGTTTGTGAAGCTTAAGCAGCTTTTCAAAGCTCCATTTCTTGCTCTCGCCGATAATATCCATTATCTGTCCGCCGCACATGCCGAATCCGCCCGAGGCAGATGCAAGCTCATACACAGCATTCTTTACACTTTTCGCGCTTACGTTGTCATTCGACGCAAGCACCTCAAAGGCACGCACGGAAAGTGCATCTCCCGCAAGAAGTGCAGTCGTCTCGCCGTATACCTTGTGATTGGTGGGCTTTCCACGTCGAAGATCGTCATTGTCCATACACGGAAGGTCGTCGTGAATGAGCGAAAATGTGTGTATCATCTCTATTCCCGCAGCATATGGGAGCGCCGCTTCGACACTACCGCCGAAAAGACGGCAGAATTCTATCACAAGGAAGGGTCTTATGCGCTTTCCACCAGCCATAAGACTGTATACCTCTGAGGAAAGCAGACTCTCGAAGTCCTCGTCTGTTGCCGAAAAATATTCACTAAGCTTTTCTTCTACCAAAGCTGCATTTTCTTTTAATCTTTCTTTAAGTGCCGACATTTTACAGTTCCTTTCCCGAGAAATCTTTTTCCTCAAATGTCCCATCGGGACTTCCCACAAGTATCTTTATCTTCTGTTCCGCACAGTCAAGCTTGGAATTGCAAAGCTTGACAAGAGCTATTCCCTCTTCAAAAAGTGAGAGCGACGTATCGAGCGCTTCACTTCCTGTTTCAAGTGCTCTTACTATTTCTTCAAGCCGCGCGATAGCGCTCTCGAATGTCATTTCATTTATATTCATCTTAAGACTCCTTTTCTATTTCTGTAGCTGTAGCACGCACCGTGCCGTCCGAGGTCCTAAAGGAAACACTGTCTCCTACTTTTACGTCATTTACGCTTTTTATAAGCTTGCCCGAATCGGCAAAGACCGCGCTGTATCCGCGCGATATGACCGAGAGGGGATTAAGAGCGTTTAGCGATGCCGCCGTTCTTGCAAGCAGATTTTCTTTATCGATTCGGATCTTTTCCATGTTTCCTTCGAGCCGCTCACATAGGTATGATGCCGCCATTCGTCTGTCGTCTATCATTACCTGCGGAGAGGTGAGAACTCTTGACTCGGCAAGGTATTTAAGATTCTGCGCTTTTCTTGTCAGGTTTTGCGAGAGCAGAAGCTCTGTGCGTCCGACTATGTTATTTATCTTCCGCTTAAGCTCCGAGGTCTCCGGGACCGCAAGCTCTGCCGCAGCAGACGGTGTAGGAGCTCGTCTGTCGGCAACAAAATCGCAAATCGTAAAATCGGTCTCATGTCCCACCGCAGATATAACGGGAATACGCGACCCCGCAACGGTGCGTGCAAGCTCCTCGGAGTTGAATGCCCATAAGTCCTCTATTGAGCCGCCGCCTCGTCCGATTATTATAACGTCAACGCTGTTCGTAAAATTGAAATACTCTATTCCGCGTATAAGCTGCGGGGGCGCATCGCTTCCCTGCACGAGCGCGGGATAAAGTATCGCCTTCGCATACGGAAAGCGTCTGTCGAGAATATTTATCATATCTCTTATAGCGGCACCGGTAGGCGATGTCACGATTCCGATACGAGTCGGTATCTTGGGCAGCGGCTTCTTATTTTCGGGAGCAAAAAGTCCCTCTGCCTCAAGCTTCTTTTTGAGCTGTTCAAACGCAAAATAGAGCGAGCCGATACCGTCCGGCTCCATATCGTCGGCATAGAACTGATACTGTCCGTCACGTACGAATGCCGACACACGTCCGTGAGCGACCACCTTCATACCGTTCTCGGGCAAGAATTTAAGTTTTGATGCCGCGCCCCTGAACATTACCGAGCGAATAAGACTTCCCTCGTCCTTTATGGTAAAATAAAAATGCCCTGTTTTATAGTGGTTGGTGAAATTTGATATCTCACCCTTTATATAAACGCTCCCGAGCACGGGATTTCCGTCGATGAGCATCTTCATGTATTCATTTAATTCTGTTACGGTCAAGACCTTTTTCTGTTCACTCTCCATGAAAGCTCACCTCTTTTCATTAGTTTTTTTCGTATTCAAGCTTTGTCAAAAGCGCTGTTCCCGCCGCATTGTCGGCTGAAAACTCGGGAGCCGCAAAATACGCACCGAATTTTTTTGAAAGATCGTCTTTTATTATCGAATTGCTCATCACGCCGCCCGCGAAAAGCACGGGTATATCGGGATAAGCTTCGCGAAGATTTTCCGTCATCCTCCCAAGCGTGCGCGAAACGAAATCAAAGACAAACGAAAAAACATTGCGTCATTTTGAAACAATGCGGTATTCCGAGCCACACATTATGGAATCCCTTCCGGGATTCGAATTATTATTTTACACGTTCCCAAGTCGGATCGTAGCCATGTCG
>JAZNZQ010000309.1:0-4944 GCA_045595035.1 Eubacteriales bacterium
AGGATTTTATAATCAAGCTCTCCGAAAAGTATCCAAACGTGTGCGGCGCATACCTTGATGACGTGCTCTGCATGTTCCCGCGTGAGGAGCGTGCCGAAAAGGTGCCTGCACTTATACGCGAGATATCTGACAAACTCAAGAACGCGCCTCGTCCGCTTGAGCTTTATATGACCTGGTATGCACACGACAGAGGCAAGCTGCCCGAGGATACGTTTGCTCCGGTCGACGGATTTATGTTCTTTGAATGGAGAAGCACCGACATCCCGAAATTCAGAGAGCATTTTGAGCTTCTTGAAGCGGCTCATCCCACAAAGAAAAAGCTGATGGGAATATACATATATGACTTTGACGGCGGATATCCCGTACCTGTCGAGCTTATGGAGATGCAGTGCGAGCTTGCTCTTGAGCTTTTGAAGGCAGGACGGCTTGACGGAGTTGTCGTTGAGGCAAACTCGACTATGGGTGTTGGTTTTGAGAGCGAAAAATTCCTTCGCACATGGCTGGAAAAACACAAAAATGACGAGATCCCCGACTGATGTTTAACAAAAAATTACTTAAGACCGCTTTTGTAAGATCGATCCCCGTGCTTGCGGGCTATATGGCAATAGGAATATCCTTTGGCATACTGCTCTCACTCAAGGGCTACGGCGTGCTCTGGGCACTTGCCATGAGCTTGTTTATCTACGCCGGCTCTATGCAGTTTGTCACCATCGATCTGCTTGGCGGTGCCGCATCGCTTATCTCGGCGGCACTGCTCACTCTTATGGTGAACGCGAGGCACCTCTTTTACGGAATATCTATGATCGACAAGTATAGAGGAACGGGCAAAAAGAAACCCTACCTTATATTTGCGCTCACAGATGAGACCTATTCGCTCGTATGCTCGGGAGAGGCACCTGACGGTGTTGACAGAGAGAAATATTTCCTTCTCGTATCGCTTTTTAATCATTGCTATTGGATCGCGGGAAGTGTTATCGGCTCGCTTGTCGGCTCGATGATAAGCTTTAATTCCGAGGGACTTGAGTTTGCTATGACCGCGCTCTTTGTGACTGTCTTTGTCGAGCAGTGGAAGAGTACAAAGGATCATATTCCCGCGCTTGTCGGTGTCGCAATATCGGTCGTATGCCTTCTTATCTTCGGTGCCGACCGATTCCTTATCCCGACCATGGCAGCAATAACGCTTGTGCTCGGTCTCCTTCAAAAGAAGATAGGAGGTGAGCGCGATGAGTAATTACCACTCTGCCGCGATAGTATCTGTCGTTGCGCTCGTCACGATACTGCTTAGATTTTTGCCGTTTATCATTTTTAACGGCAAAGCAAAAACACCAAGATTCATCGAATATCTCGGCAAGGTCTTACCTTATGCCATAATGGGTATGCTTGTCGTATATTGCCTTAAGGGCATATCCTTTGTAAAAGCACCTTACGGGATCCCCGAGCTTGTTTCGTGTGCCCTCACAGCGCTTGTTTATGCGTGGAAACGAAACACCCTTTTTGGTATCGTCGCAGGTACGCTCTGCTATATGGTATTTGTACAGCTTATATTCTAAAAAAGAGGAACGGTCAAAACCGATCCTCTTTCTGTTTTATCTTGCGTATATCTTGTTTAGATGTGCGAATTTTTGCCAGTCTATGCGTGAAATCTGCTCCTCTGTCACGCGGTAACGCCAGTTGCCGTTTGCTTTGCCGGGGGTGTTTATCCTTGTGTCCGCACCGTATCCGAGAAGGTCCTGCACGGGGAATATGACCGTTCCCGCCACGCTCATCATCATTGCGCGCATCGTAGCCGCAAAGCCGTCCGCGGGATAGCCGAGATAGTCGTGTACCATCTGTCTTGTGTCTTCATTCAACTCATACAAAAATCCAAGCAGGGTATTGTTATCGTGCGTGCCCGTGTATGCGATGAGATTTTTCTTGTAGTTGTGCGGAAGATGCGGCGAGAGGGGATTGCCGTCAAAGCCGAACTGGAACACAGCCATACCGGGATAGCCGCTGTATGCAAGCAGTGCGTCGGTGTCCGCATCTATCTCGCCGAGATTTTCTGCAAGAATGAGCTTATCCTTTGCAAGCGGAGCGAATGCATCGATGAGCTTCTCACCCGGTCCCTTTACCCATTCGCCTTCTTTTGCGCTTTTGGCATCTGCGGGTATGCTCCAATATGCGCTGATAGCACGGAAATGGTCAAGCCGTACTCCGTCAAAGAGCGTGAGCATATATCCGAGCCGCTCGCGCCACCAGAGATAGTCGTCCTTTTCCATGGTATCCCAATTGTATATGGGATTTCCCCAGAATTGTCCGTCTTCGCAGAAATAATCGGGCGGAACTCCCGCCACGTGCGTCGGGGTGTTTCGCTCGTCAAGCATAAACTGCTCGGGCGAGGAGTATACATCATAGCTGTCGTGCGAAACGTAGAAAGGAATATCACCTATGATCTTTATCCCGTTCATGTTTGCATATCTGTGAAGGCGCTCCCACTCTACGTGAAACTCATGCTGAATGAACTGCCACGTGAAAAGGTCGTCGTGCTCCGGGACATTTACAGTCCATTCTGTCCATTTTTTATTGCCGTTTGCTTCTCTTAATGCAAGATATGTGCAGGTGTCATTTATTCTCGGGTTCTTTTCGAGAAAAGTATAAATTTCCTCTTTGTTTTCGACGCGCTCTGCCGCTTTTTTTAAAAAAGCGAACCGCTTCTTTTTCAGTGTTTCGTAATCGCAAAGATAGGGGTCTGCCACTCGTTGATCTTCTTCCTCCTCGTGAGTTACAAGTCCTTTTGCAAGAAGCGCCGCGGGATCGATAAAGTAGGGATTGCCCGCAAATGAAGAATATGACATATACGGCGAATTATGCTGATCGGTTATTCCGAAGGGCAGCACCTGCCAATATGTAAAGCCGCCTTTTTTTAGGTGATCTATCCATTTGTACGCGCTGATACCAAAGTTTCCGCATCCGTATTTTCCGGGAAGGGCGAACACAGGTAACAGCACTCCGCTATTTCTTTTCATAGCAATCCTCCGACAGAAGTTTTATAGTTACATTATATATCACCGAATGAAAAAAGGCAAGCGGTTTTGTAATTTGGATAATTTTAGAAAAAATTTTAAAAAACTATGTACAAACATTATAAAACGTGGTATAATATTAGTTAAAGATAACAAAAACTCGACAGAAAAATCGATCTTTATGTGATAATACGCACAATTATCCTTCTTTTTGTCGAAATATAAACATCAGGGAGGTCTATTTTATGAATTTCAAGAAAAAAGATTGCGTTGCCATGATATTGGCAGGCGGACAGGGAAGCCGGCTTTACGTGCTCACCGAGAGCACCGCAAAACCCGCAGTCCCCTTTGGAGGTAAGTACCGCCTTATTGACTTCCCCTTGTCAAACTGTGTCAATTCGGGTATTGACACGGTAGGAATCTTAACACAGTATCAGCCCCTTCAGCTCAACGAATATCTCGGCAACGGCTCGCCTTGGGGACTTAACAGCATGGGCGGCGGTATCCACGTGCTCTCGCCCTATTCGAAGAGTGCAAGCTCCGAGTGGTACAAGGGTACGGCGAATGCCATATATCAGAACCTTTCCTTTATAGATCGCTACCGTCCGACCAACGTGCTTATTCTTTCGGGTGACCACGTGTACAAGATGGATTATGCACTGATGATGGCGGATCATGTCAAAAATAAGGCGGATTGCACTATCGCGGTGCTCAATGTGCCGCTTGAGGAAGCATCCAGATTCGGTATCATGAACACCGATGAAAAGGGAAGAATATATGAGTTCGAGGAAAAGCCGAAGGTGCCGAAGAGCACAAAGGCATCTATGGGTGTTTATATCTTCAAATGGGATAAGCTCAGAGAGTATCTTATCGCCGACAACGAGGATCCCGATTCCTCCAACGATTTCGGAAAGAATATTATTCCGAAGATGCTCGATGATAAGCTAAAACTCTATGCTCACGAATTTAACGGCTATTGGAAAGACGTTGGAACGATAGACAGTCTCTGGCAGGCGAATATGGAGATACTCGGAGATACGCCCGAGCTCGATATGCGCGATCCCGATATGCGAATATACGCGAGAAACTATTCTCATCCGAGCAGCTATATCGCTCCGGAGGCGGAAATAGTCAATTCCTACGTAGCTGAGGGAAGCACGATCTATGGCAAGGTATACAATTCGGTAATATCCACAGGATGTGTTATTGAAAAGGATGCCGAGATACACGACAGCTTCGTTATGCCGGATGCAAAGATCGGCGAGCATTCGGTGATCCGTTATGCCATAATCGGAGAAAATTCGACCATACACGCAAATGCGCGTATAGGTGATAATCCCGAGTTCTACGACAAAAACAAATGGGGTATTGCCGTAGTCGGAAAAGACAAAGAGGTCGAGCAGAATAAGATAATGCTCCCCAAGGAAATTTATTAAGGAGGACACCGACATGAAAGCAATGGGAATAATCTTTTCCAATATTTACGACAGCTCGCTCGGTGAGCTCACGAACCACAGAACGGTCGCGTCGCTTCCTTTCGGAGGACGTTACAGACAGATAGATTTTGCGCTTTCCAATATGTCGAATTCGGGCATATACAACATAGGAATCATAACAAAGTACAATTACCGTTCGCTTATGGACCACCTGGGAACCCTTAGCGCGTGGGACCTCAACAGAAAGAACGAAGGCGTTGTATTTCTGCCTCCTTTTGCCGACGGAAATACCGGCTCGGTGTACAAGGGCAAGCTTGAGGCGCTTTATAGTGCGGTCCATTTTATAGACAACCCCACCTACGATTACGTTGTAGTATGCGATTCCACCGTGCTCTGCAATATCGATTTCGGCGCGGTCATAAAGCAACATATAAGCGCAAAGAATGACGTAACGGCAATTGCAAACACTCCCGCCGCTGCCAAAAAGTCACCGCTTGTGCTTAAGG
>JAZNZQ010000310.1:0-4563 GCA_045595035.1 Eubacteriales bacterium
GGTACCATCACAACGCCGCCTCCCGTGGGCGACAGATTTGCTCTTGCAGGCAGAGTTTGGGAGGTTGAGGAGCTTGACATAACAAGAAAGCTGATCTACGTTAAAAAGGTGGACGGAAAAATGGAGATATCCTGGCCGGGAGATTACGGCGAGATCCACACAAGGATACTCGAAAAAATGAAAGAGGTGCTTCTCTCGGATACCGAATATCCTTATTTAAAGGAAGGAGCCAAAAGACGGCTCGATGCCGCACGCAGAGTCGCAAATAACACCAATATGAAGGAGCGCTCACTCGTGCACTTAGGCGGCTATACCTGGTGTCTCTTCCCCTGGCTCGGCACACGCTCCTTTAGAACACTTCGCAAATTCATAGCGCGCCACGGCGCCGAATACGGCATATCCAATATTGAATTTGAGGGATGCTACTACATCACCTTCAGAATGGAAAATGCAAGCGACTACGGCCTTATATCGGGACTCTTTCGCGAGATAGGCGAGCGCGGAATCGACTGCTCCTCGCTTGTAGGTGAGACCGAAGCGCCGATATTCGAGAAATACGACCCGCACATCCCCGCAGAGCTTCTTCGCCGCGCATACGCCGCAGACAAGCTCAGAGCCGACGAAGCAGAAAAAAGGATAACAGAAATATTTTCCGAATACGAAAATGAATGATCTCGCTTGCTTATACTAAAAAGTTTTACTTTTTTGGCAGAATCCCAGGTTATTTTCAAACCTTACAAAGCACAAACAAAGCAAAAAAATCACCCAATAATGGGTGATTTTTATTATTTTTCCGACAGTTTTTGGGCTCTCACGTCGTTTCCGACAAAGAGCAGGACTCTGTACTCACCGAGCAGTCGGCTCGTTATTCTGTCCCAATACTTTTCGCGAAGCTCGCCCGGGGTCAGATTCGTGCTTACTATTGTGGACTTGTTGTTGTTTATTCTCATATTGATTATATCATATATGCAGGAAACGGTAAACTGATTCGACATCTCGCAACCGAGATCATCGATAATAAGCAGGTCGCAATCATAATAACGCTCAATACGGTCGCCCTCTCCGTCGCGTCTGAATCTGTCGTGTTCAAAATCGCTTATAAGCTTGATTATACTGACGTACTGCACGTCGTATCCGCGCTCGATGATGCGTCTTGCAACCGCGCTCGAGAGATGTGTCTTTCCAAGTCCGGTAGCGCCGAACATTATTATGCTGTCTCCGCTTCTTGCATCAAAGCTCTCGGCATATTCGCGAAGCGCATCGTATACATATTTCATCTTGTTATAAGTATCCGCGCTCTTCTTGTAATAGTCAAGCGAAAAGCTCTCAAAGCTCTGTGTCTCTATAAGCTTGCCGAAGCCCGAACTCTCAAGTCCCGCGCGCACAAGCTTCTCTCGCATACATGAGCACATTACGCCGTCGACAAAGCCGCTGTCCGAGCACTTTTCGCACTCATATCTCACCTCGGTATAGTCGGCGGAATATCCGTGCGCGACAAGAAACTTTGCTCTCGCCTCACGAAGCGACTCGTTTTCGCGTCTTATCTCGGCAAGGCGCTCCTCAAGTCCACTCTTTCCCTTCATTGCCGCGGCAAATATTGCGGGACCTGTCTTTGCCAGCGCCGCATCTATTTCACGGATCTCGGGAAATTTTTCATAAAGCTCGCCCTTGCGTGCGTTTGCGGAGCTTCGTGCGATCTCGTATTTGTTATTGTATTCCTCACGGATGCGCTTATAATTATCTTTATTGAACGCCATTCCCGTTCTTCCTTTCGGTTTACTTTGAATAACTGCGTTTCAGAGCCGCCTCGAAGATATCATCCGTATCAAAGCTTCCCTGGTGCGAGTCCGCCTTTTTCTTCTTATACTCAGCAAGTCCCGCTTCCACGTCAGAAAGCGTTTTGTATCCCGCATTGTGCCATCTTTCAAGTATAGCTGAGGTGTAATTCACCGACGGTTCGTTTGTATTGTTTATCGTTATCTCATACGCTCGCTCGACAACGGATATATCAAAGCTCCACTCGCCGAACCAGCTCGTTATCGCCGTCTTTTCTTTTGCGGTAAGTGCCCTGCTCTTCATTCCGAAAAGCTCGCGCACCTTGCTCTCGTTTTGCTCGAATGCATCGAGATTAACGAAATATTCCTCAAGCGCAGACGCGGTCTCGATACCGCTTGAATAGAGAGAAAACGCCATTCGCTCTATGTACTTCACCGACTTTTTGCCTTTATCGGCGCAGTGTGCAAAGAGCATAAGAATATATTCTCTGTCAAGCGAGAGATAATCCACCAACCCCAAAAGAACGTTTATCTCCATGGTGTTGAACATCTTGCCGAGCGCTTGCTGACAAAGGTCGATGAGCCCCTTCGCCTCCTCACGTCTCTCAAGAAGTGCTTCTATCTCGTCACTTGTATAATGCGGAAGCTCGTCTGCGGAAACAAGCTTCTTCTGCGTTTTTTCGGCCTTTTCTTCGGCCTTTGATACGGACTTTTCGGGCATTTCCTCGTCATCATACGAAAGAACACCCGCGCCTCGCCAAAAGCCCACCGAAGCATCAAGCTCTGTGCGCGTTACGCCCGCCTGAAGTGCTATCTTCTCGGATGCGGCTTCAAGATCGACTCTGCACATCGGCTCCTCTGCAAGAAGAAGCAGTATCTTTATATCCTTCTTGGTGGCGCGGTCTATCTTATTTATAATCGTTTCGGGCAGTGTCAGCACACCCGAGGTATAGTCAAACTTAAGCTTCATACCGGGCCTCCCTTCGGTCATTTTTCTGTCTTTCCTTCGTTTGCTGTCTTTATCTTGTAGCAAAGGGTCATAAGCGAATCTCCCATATGTACGTTTTCAATGGGCTTCTTGCACATACTCTTTGATATCTCGGCACCTGTAAAATTCCAGATACCCTTGATGCCGGTACCCGACAGGCGCTTCACAACATCAACGGCGCAGTTTCTTGGCATTGTAAGTACGACGATATCAACTCCAGTCTCCTCACAATACTTTTCAAGTTCTGTCATATCATATACAAAAATATCGTCAAATTTTTTTCCGACAAGCTCCGTATCAACGTCAAAAAGAGCTGTAAGAGTCATACCGCGATTCGTAAATATCTTGCTTCTTGCAAGCGCGCGGCCGAGATTTCCCGTACCGATTATTATCGCCTTGTAATGTTCGGTAACCCCAAGTATCTCGCTTATCTGTGAATGAAGATAGTTGACGTTATAGCCATATCCCTGCTGTCCGAATTCGCCAAAGCAGTTAAAATCCTGACGTATCTGGGAGGCGGTCGTGTTCATACGCTTTGAAAGCTCTCCCGAGCTTATTCTCGGCACGTTACTCTGCATAAGCTCACGCAAATAGCGAAAATATCTCGGCAGTCGGTGTATGACCGCCGAAGATATCTTATTCTTACGCCCTGTTCCGACAGACTTTTGAATTTTGATGTTTTTCATAAAAGAAACATCCTTTATCACATATTTTTGAGTGTCTCTGTAATGTAATCCGAGAATTCCTTGCAGGTAGCGCCCGTATCTCTGCCTGTAATGACATACTTCTTGTCCTCAAACATGCAATAGTCAAGCGCGCGCTCGAGCTTGGAGGATTCCTCGGTCATGCCGATATGCGAAAGAAGAAGGACTGTTGCTCTGAGCATAGAGCAGGGGTCTGCATACTTTGCTCTGCCCTCTTTTACCATTCTGGGCGCCGAGCCGTGGATCGCCTCAAACATCGCGTATCTCTTACCGATATTAGCCGAGCCGGCCGTACCTACTCCGCCCTGGAATTCAGCCGCTTCATCGGTGATTATGTCGCCGTAAAGGTTGGGGAGTATGAAGACCTTGAAATCGGTGCGGCGTGTCTCGTCAACCAGCTTTGCCGTCATAATATCTATAAACCACTCGTCGGTTCTGATATCGGGATATTCCTTTGCCATCTCCTCACAGATGCGGAGGAACTTTCCGTCGGTGGTCTTGATAACGTTTGCCTTTGTAACTATAGAAACGTGATCCTTGCCGTTGTTCTTTGCGTACTCAAAAGCAAGGCGCGCGATCCTGCTCGTTCCCTCTGTCGTTGTTACGCAGAAATCTATTGCAAGATCGTCGGTAACGTTCTGGCCGCGGCTTCCGACAGCATACGAACCCTCCGTATTCTCACGGAAGAAGGTCCAGTCGATGCCCTTATCGGGAACCTTTACGGGACGGACGTTTGCAAAGAGGTCGAGCTCCTTACGCATAGCAACGTTCGCACTCTCGATATTCGGCCAAGGATCGCCCGCACGGGGTGTCGTTGTCGGCCCCTTGAGTATAACGTGGCACGCCTTAAGCTCCGCGAGTACGTCATCGGGTATTGCCTTATTCTGTGCCGCGCGATTCTCTATCGTAAGTCCGTCAATGTCCTTAAGCGTTACCTTTCCCGCCGCGATCTTATCGGCGAGAAGGAATTCAAGCACTCTCTTAGATGCCGCGGTGATCGTCGGACCGATTCCGTCGCCTCCGCAGATACCGATAACGATATTCTCAAGCTTTTCATAATCGACGGGTTCTGCCGCCGCATTTATTCTCTCAACTC
>JAZNZQ010000311.1:0-4526 GCA_045595035.1 Eubacteriales bacterium
AGTGGATGGATCACCTCGATGCGATGGAGGAGCTTAAGGGAAGCATAGGACTCCACGCATACGCACAGCGTGACCCTGTAAACGAGTACAGACTCCAGGGCGCCGATATGTTCGACGAGATGGTAGCTCAGATCCGAGACGACACAGTCAGAACGATGCTTGCAGTATACCCGCGTGAGACCGAGATAAAGAGAGTCGAGGTCGCAAAGCCGCTTATCGAAGGATTCGAGGGTGGCAAACCGACAGCGGCAAAGCCGAAGACACAGGCAAAGAGCGAAAAGGTCGGCAGAAACGACCCGTGTCCCTGCGGAAGCGGTAAAAAATATAAAAAGTGCTGCGGCGCAAATCAAAATGAAGAATAAAATTTAAAGCAAGGGGGAAGAAAAATGGGATTTGGAATACTGTTTATCGGATATATCATTATGTCGCTCTTCTCCCTTAATCCCTTTGGCGATATAGCACAGTTTATCGGCTTTTCGGTAATTCTGTATGCGCTTACCAAACTCTCACCTTACGCGAAAAATCTTATGATCGCAAAGTACGTTACGATGCCGCTTGTGCTTACATCTGCGTTTTCCTCTGTCATAACGGTAATAGGAAAACTCGGAGCCGACACGTCTTTTGCACACTCATTTGACGAAATCTTGTCGACCGTAGTGGCGGTGCTGTTTTTTGCTTTCCATCTCTTTCTTTTGTTTGGCATAAGGGAGATTGCAAAATTCACAGAGCTTACAAAGATTGCCGAGAGGGCAGTGCGAAATTTCGTTGTAGGTGCATTCTATTTTGCCCTTACTCTTGTGGGGTCGCTCGATACTCCATTTAAAGAGGATTTTGCCAAATATTTTGGAATGCCCACGCTTGTCATCGGTCTTGTCTGGTATGTGCTCAATATAATTCTTATCTACTCCTCGTATATGTGGATATGCCTTGAGGGGGACGAGGATATGGAGCGCAAAAAATCGAGATTTGAGTTTATAAACAAATTCAACGAAGCGTTCGACAAAAAGGAAGAAGAAGCAATAAGATCAACGGTCGAATACGCTCATTCGAAGAAAAGAAAAAAGAAAAAGAAGTAAAGGAGAAAACTATGCAAAAAGAAAAAAAGCTTAACGGTATAGGACTTGGCTATCTTATCGCGGCGGCTGTTTTTCTCTTCAATCCCAACATCAGTGTAATAGATGTACTCCCCGATTTTATCGGATATTTTCTCTTCACGGCAGGACTTGCTAAAATTGCAGACATAATGCCGCGTTTTGCCGATGTAAAGGAGACCTTTGGCAAGCTTGCATGGATATCGCTCGCTAAATTCTTTTCGGTGATCTTCATATTTATAATGCCGCTTAACGAGCAGGCGACCTTCGGGCTTGTGCTCACATTTTCGTTTGCGGTGATCGACCTAATTTACCTCATTCCCGCATGGAACGGATTTTTTGATGGAGTTATCTATCTCGGAACAAGATACGACAGTAAGGCGGTTTTCTATTCGGGAAAAGGAAAAAAGACGCAGACTGAAACGCTAAAGCGCTTGACACTTGTCTTTTTCGTTCTCAAGGAGATAATCGTAATCATGCCCGAGCTTACTTCGCTTTCAAGCTATGAGTCGCTCGGATACGTGGATTATCACATAATGGACATTCATCACTTCCAACCGCATTTTAGAGTTCTTTCGGCCTTGGTGATAGTTGTGCTCGGTATTGTGTGGCTATATAAGACGGTATCTTATTTTAATCGCCTCGGCCGTGATAAGGCGTTTATATCGGCGCTTATATCTGTATATGAGACCGAGGTCCTGCCCGACACGGATCTTTTTACGAGAAGACGCATAAAGACAGCTCTCGTCGTCCTTTGCTTTGCTTTCGGCTTTGGCGTTGATTTTTATATATATGATGTAAACTTCATTCCCGACGTTATATCCGCCGCGCTCTTTGTTGTCGGATTCGCACTTTTGTATAAGCACGTAAAAAGATCCTTACCTGCAGCTTATGCGGGTGTCTTCTACGGGATCGTATCGCTTTTTCAGTTGATAAATACAATTATATTCTTTGACAACTTTGATATCACACATATCGACAAGGATTACGATGTGTATCTCGCATATACCAAGGTTACAGTCGGTGCGATAATAGAATCGCTTGTGTTTGTTGCATTTATGGTCTTTGTTTTCTCGGCTTTGAAGGAGCTTGTACGCGAGCATACGGGATACGTTGCCGAAAACGGAAGAGATTCCTATTCCATGAGATCGGTAAAAGAAGAAAAACGGCTTCTGTTTAAAGGTCTTTCGAGAGGAATGGCTGCGGCGGTACTTGCAGCTTTCTCAAACGTAGCATATTACGTCCTTTCGATCGAACTCGGCTTTTTCTGGATGATAAATCTTGCCATTGCCGCCATTTGCGCTGCAATCTGGGTTACAGGGCTTAACAACGTATACGAGCAGGTTGAGGACAGATATCTTAAATAAAAGTGATCCGTCGGAATTATTCCGACGGATTTTTAATAGCATTTAAAGAAATAAAGCATAATATATTTAATGCAGATGAAAAATGTTGCAAGTGGGGGTATATTATGCAAGAAAATGAAAGATATTTCGCCGCATCGAACTCTTCTGTTGGATTCAAGAATTATTTTGGCGATATTTTCTCCTCTAAGAATATAGGAAGAATATATATCTTAAAAGGAGGTCCGGGAACAGGAAAGAGCCGTTTCATGCGGGAGGTTGCAGAAGCGGCTGAACGTGTCGGCTTTGATGTTGAATACTTCTATTGCTCCTCGGATCCCGATTCGCTTGACGGCGTTCTTATAGGGAAGAACATGTGCGCGGTAATTGACGGAACTGCTCCTCACAGCGTTGATCCGATTTACCCGGGGGCTGTGGATGAAATAATCAATCTCGGTGAATTTTGGAACGAAGATATGCTTGTTCCCAAAAGAGATGAGATCATTTCGCTTACCGAAAAGAAAAAGAAGGCATATCGCGATGCATACAGGTTTCTTGAGGCATCGGGGTTAGTGCATGCAGATATAAAGGCGGATGTGTTCGAGTGTGTTGATATGGGCAAGCTTCGGGCGGCGGCAGACAGAATTTTTTCGAGAATACCCGAGGGAGAGGACTTTGAAAAAAAGATACGCATACAAAACGCACTCGGTATGCGCGGCGAGGCATCTTTTGACACATTTGAAAAAAAGGCGGATAGGGTTTATTATATTCTGAATACCGCGGGGACCGCTTATCTTATGTTGAGTGAAATATACAAACGGGCAAAGGAAAAGAGCTTGTCGTTGTACTGCTCTTTTTCACCGCTTGAGCCGGATGAGCTTGACGGTCTTTATTTGCCGACTCTAAAAACGGCTTTTTGTGTAATAAAAGAAAAAAGAGAGCTGTCGGGTAAGGATAAAATAATAAATATGGGCAGATTTATAAGAGGGGAACAGCTTTCAAAGATCAAAGGGAAGGTCAAATTCTCTCTGCGTTGCCGTGATGCGCTCCTTGATGAAGCAAAGACACGTCTGTCGTTGGCAAGCGAAGCACATTTCAAGCTCGAGGAGATCTATATATCGGCAATGGACTTTGGTTCCAAAGAAAAAGCGACAAAAGAATATATAAATAAGATACTTGGCTATTGTGAAAAAATGAGAAATATGGTAAAATAATATATAGATCATTTTGGGAGAGACACAGAAGTTGAAAATAGTATTATTTGCACTTAACGGCTCATACGTCCATACAAATCTGGCGGTTCGATGCTTGCGCGAACCGCTTTTGGACTTGGGGCATGATGCGAGGATAATTGAAAGAAATCTGAGAGACAGACGTTCTGCCATCCTATACGATCTATACCTCGAGAGAGCAGACTTATACAGCTTTTCTGTTTATATTTGGAATCTCCCCGAGATGCTCGAGATTGCAGAGGAGCTTAAGAAGCTTTTGCCCGGGTCAACGATCGTTTTCGGCGGCCCTGAGGTGTCATATGAGACCGATAGAATTGATAAGTGCGGTTTTATCGATCATATTATTTCGGGAGAGGGCGAAATATCGCTCACTGAGCTTTGTACCGAAATACAAGAAGGCAAGCGCCCGCATGAGCGCGTTATCAAAGGAAAGACAAAAAAATCGTTTGAGACCGACGGTATTTTTTATGACCGCGACGATATCTGCCTTGACGGTGTGATGCTATATTACGAATCCTCGCGCGGTTGCCCGTACAGGTGTGCTTACTGCCTTTCATCGGCTACCGTGGGACTACGTGCAAAGAGCGCGGATAAAACGCTTGAGGATCTTGAAGCGTTCGAGAGAGTGCCGCATAGATTCGGTATTGTAAAGTTTGTTGACAGAACCTTTAACTTTGATATAAAGCGTGCAAATACTGTCTGGAGAGCACTTCGTGACGAAAGATTTACAAAGACATATCACTTTGAAATATGTGCCTCGCTTCTCAATGAGGAGAGCTTTGAGATACTTGCCTCGCTTCCAAAGGGTAAGGTACAGCTTGAGATAGGACTGCAAAGCACAAATGAGCAAACGCTCTCTG
>JAZNZQ010000312.1:0-2266 GCA_045595035.1 Eubacteriales bacterium
TAGAGGGCGGATCTTGGGATGAAGCCGATATAACCTCGCTCAAGGATGCACTCCAAGAAATGAAGAGGTGAGGGTATGGGCGCCGATATTAAACAACTGCGCACACGCATCAAAAGCGTTAATTCCACCCTCCACCTTACAAAGGCCATGGGGCTTGTCGCATCCTCAAAGATACGCAAGGCTACCGACTTAATGAGCAAGGGAAAGGAATACGCTCTTTCTCTCGGCGAAACCGTCGCTCAGCTTGCCGCATCAAAGGAGTGTCAAAGCAGCCCGTATATGGCAAGGCGTGAGCAAAGCAGAACACGCCTCGTCGTTATCGCCGGAGACCGCGGGCTCGCGGGCGGCTATAACGCAAACATATTTCGACTTATGAGGGAATATCCCGACGTTGAGGTCATCCCTATCGGAAAACGCGCCTGCGAGCATTTCAAGGGCGAGCTGATAATGGCTGAAAACCTCCCCTACTCTACAGCAAGGCAGATAGCCGATACGGTCTGTGCCGATTTTGCAAACGGAACCTTCGACCGCTTCGGCATAGTTTGCACAAAATATATTTCCCTTATGTCGCAGGAGGCCTATGTAAAATGGCTTCTTCCACTCGAAAAAAACGACAGCACAAATGCTGTTTCCGCTGTTTTTGAGCCTGACGAGCTTACCGTTCTTAACTCCATCATCCCCGAATATGTTGCAGGAATGATCCTTTCCTGCACAAAGGAAAGCTTCGCAAGCGAGGTCGCAGCACGGCGTGTTGCTATGGACAGCGCAGGTAAGAATGCACAGGAAATGCTCGATCAGCTCGGACTCGAATACAACCGCGCAAGACAGAGTGCTATCACACAGGAGATCACCGAAATTGTCGCAGGAAGCGGCATATGATCTCAGAAAGGAGAGAAACGAATGTCAAACAAAGCTAAAGGCAGCGTTTCACAGATAATGGGACCTGTAGTAGACGTCGTTTTTGAAGAAGGCTCACTCCCTTCTATCTATAACGCACTTACAATGCCAAACGGCGACAAGACGCTTACCGTTGAGGTAGCACAGCATATTGGTGATAACGTAGTACGCTGTATCGCTATGTCCTCTACCGACGGACTTAAAAGAGGCACACCCGTTACGGATACCGAAAAAAGTATAAGCGTTCCCGTCGGCAGAGCCACTCTCGGCAGAATATTTAACGTGCTTGGCGATACGGTGGATAATCAGTCCTTTGAATACGACGGAGAATATTGGAATATACACAGAGCAGCCCCGGGTTACAGCGAGCTTGCCACCTCCACTGAGGTGCTCGAAACCGGTATCAAGGTCATCGACCTTATCTGCCCTTATTCTAAAGGGGGAAAGATCGGTCTTTTCGGAGGTGCCGGCGTTGGTAAGACCGTTCTTATAATGGAGCTTATCAACAACATCGCAAAGCAACACGGCGGACTTTCGGTATTTACCGGAGTCGGCGAGCGCACCCGTGAAGGAAATGACCTCTACAACGAAATGAAGGAATCAGGTGTTCTTTCCAATACAACCCTTGTTTACGGACAGATGAACGAGCCACCCGGAGCAAGAATGAGAGTTGCTCTTTCGGGACTTACCATGGCCGAATATTTCCGTGACGAAGAGAATCAGGACGTTCTTCTTTTCATAGATAATATCTTCCGCTTCACTCAGGCAGGAAGTGAAGTTTCGGCACTTCTCGGACGTATGCCAAGCGCCGTAGGCTATCAGCCCACACTTGCAACCGAAATGGGTGATCTTCAGGAAAGAATAACCTCTACAAAGAAGGGCTCGATCACCTCCATACAGGCCGTTTACGTTCCCGCAGATGACCTTACCGACCCTGCTCCCGCAACTACCTTTGCTCACCTTGATGCAACCACCGTTCTTTCAAGAGGTATAGCTTCTCAGGGTATATATCCCGCAGTAGATCCTCTTGAATCAACCAGCCGTATCCTTTCTCCCGAGATCCTCGGACAGGAGCATTACTCCGTTGCACGTGAGGTACAGCGCATACTTCAGAGATATCAGGAGCTTATGGACATCATCGCAATTATGGGTATGGATGAGCTTTCCGATGAGGATAAGCTTCTCGTTCAGAGAGCGAGAAAGATACAGAGATTCCTTTCTCAGCCCTTCGATGTTTCCGAGAAGTTCACAGGCTTTGCGGGCAAATATGTTCCCATTGCAGAAACTATCCGCGGATTCCGCGAGATAATCGATGGCAAGCACGACTCCCTCCCCGAATCAGCCTTCCTCTTTGTGGGAACGATAGACG
>JAZNZQ010000313.1:0-9271 GCA_045595035.1 Eubacteriales bacterium
AACCGGAAACACCAAGGGCTATTCGCATTATTACAATTATTCGTCGGTTGATGAATATAACGCCATAGTTGAAAATAATATCAAGTTTGATTTTGGATTTGATATACCGCTTATCGGAGGACTTAAATCTCAGCTTGAATATTCAAACAGTGAGAATTATAAGAACTATGCGTATAATGAAATGTTTGTTGCCGAGGCCGGGGTAACTCTTAACGATCATGTGCTTTTGAATCTTACGAGCGAGGACCTTGTTGCCTGCCTTGATTTTGATTTTATAAGCTTGGTAAAGGGAAGAGAGACTAACGGTCTTACAAAGCAAGAATTGGCGAAAAGGATATATGAGAAGTACGGTACTCACGTAATTCTCGGTGTTACAACGGGTGCCTCCTATCTTGCACAGTATTCTATATCAACAAATGATAAAACGATCGCAACTAACGCAAAGTTGGCATTTGGCATTGGCGGTTCTGCGAATTTTGCCAATGTTATCAAACTTGATTTGGGTATGGATGCATCGGTGACGGAGGATGTAACGATCAAGAATTCTTCGACAGAAGCACTTCTTACCGTAGAGTGGACCGGCTCTCATGCAGGCGCGGTTACCGATCCCAAAAATCTTGATGATGCTATAAAGGCATGGGAAAATAATATCACGGATGCTCAAGCGATAAAAGTTGTCAAGGGTGATGATGACGGTGATCCCTCAACAATAGACGGCGGTGCGGTTTCGATCAGCTCTCTTATCGAGGTTATCGATCCCGAATTGGCAACATGCTTTGATGCCTATATCGAATCCAGAACGGATGAAATATATGATGAGCTCTACTCGATCTATGACGTACAACTCACAAAGCTCGTCAATCCCCCCAAGACAGAGAATGGCGAGAATGTGTTGACGATCGACCTTTCGGCATATCAGAATGTCGGCTCCATGGATGATGCGTACGACCCCGATTTCATAGACGGTGTTCTTACCATTTATCCCAAAATGTACGGTAAGTATATCGATAAGATAGTTGTACGCGGTGCTTTTGATGAGTACCAGACTATAATAGACAGCTTCACCTTGAAGCTCGAAGGAACATGGAACAGAGAGGTCGACATAGTTTTCGAGAATATCGGTGTAAAATGCACGTCCGATAAAGGACTTGTTGACCTGAGCTCTTTGATAAATGTCGACAATATAAACGTTGCATACAAGGGCTTGTGCATTCTCGAAGACAACAGCAAAAAGATCGTCTATAAGGTCGCAACCGATGATTATGCATACGAATTTACGTTTAATGTTGCGGATGACGAGAAACTCGACATAAGCACAGCGCGCATCAGCGACGGAATCTACCTGCCGACTGTAAACAAAGCAGGAAAGACATTTAACGGATGGAAAGACTTTGCCGGAAACCTCGTTACAAATGCGATGGCTTTGCTTGACTCTTCCTATGTTCCGACTGTATCGGTAACTCCCTTGAGCGCAAACTTTGCGAATATAACCTATAAGATCAATTTGGACAACAACGGTGCCGATAAAGCCGACGGAACCAAAGTGATAAAGCAGGTATATTCAGAAAAGTACACAGATGCAGAAGGAAATCAAATTGTTTCGATCACGATCCCCGAAAGAAAGGGATATATTTTCGAGGGATATTATGACGGTGATACACAGGTAATAAGTGCCGACGGTACGATTATGACCTCTTCTATCTATTTCAGAGACGAGACGGTCGTCACGCTTACGGCAGACTGGAGACCTGCCGTTTATAAGATAGTATTGAATAACAACGGCGCGGACAGAAAAGCAGGTACATCGACTTATTATCACAAATATGGCGACGGTATTTATGCAGATATCGATTGCACGAAAAAGATAGCACTTATCGATTGTCCCGAAAAGACAGCCGAGTCGTTTGCCGGATATTACGTGGGTGATATCATGTACATTGATGCAATCGGAAATATCAAGGCGACAAGTACAACATTTAATGAGGACAGTGTTGTTAAGGACAGCACGTCGCAAACCGACGGCGTTGTAACATTTACGGCAAAATGGTCAAAGAATATTGTAATAACGCTTAACACGGCAGATGCCGAAAATGCCGAGGCAACAAAGGTGGTATATCTAAAACCCGGTGTGAACAAAGTATACAGCGACGTTAACTGTACTGCCGAGATAAGTAAGGTTACATCACCTGCAAGAGTAGGATATACTTTTGGCGGATACTCCGGCTATATCAACGCAGATGGTTCCTTTATATCTACAAGCGGAGTAATTAATCTCACAAAGCTTACAAAGGCAACTACTCTGAATCCGACGTGGAAAGCTAATACGTATAATATTATCTTTAATGCAAACGGCGGAACAGGTTCTATGTCGGCGCAGACGCATACGTATGATACAGCTAAAAATCTGAGCGCAAACACATTTACACGTACGGGATATAAGTTCCTCGGTTGGAGCGCGAATAAGAACGCAACTACTGCAACGTATACCGATAAAGCGTCGGTTAAAAATCTTAGTACCGGTGCTAACGTCACGTTGTATGCGGTATGGAAGAATATTACGTTTACAGCTTCTTTGAATTTGAATACATGCACAACAGACACAGCTAACATGTGTTATACAACACCTAAGATTTCTTCGTCGAGTAAGTCTGTAATATTGGGACAATCCTATACATTACCTGTGCCTACTGCAGATTACTATACTTTTGCGGGATGGTATACCAAGGACGGCACTCGTTTGACCGACGGATCGGGCAAGAGCTTGAGCACTTGGTCTAATGCAGCCGATACTACGCTGTATGCACGCTGGACAAAAACCATGAGCGGATTTACTTATGTAAAAACGGCGACGGATTTGAGCAACATAAGAAATAATACATCGGCAAAATATTTCCTTATATCGGATATCACCATAGGAAATTGGACTCCTATCCCTTCTTTCAGCGGAGTACTGGACGGAAATAATAAAACGATAAGCGGAATGAGCATTACGATTCCGTCAAAATCCTATCCTGAATCTGATCATTTTGGTTTTGTTAAAACCAGCACCGGCACAATAAAGAATATTACATTTTTGAACGCATCTGTCTATATGGAGACAAACCATGAAGGAACAGGTTGGGTTCATGCGGGAATTGTATGCGGAGTTCAAAATGGTGGCTTGATTGATAGCGTAAAAGTTATACAATCGACTCTTACTGTTAATCGTACAAATTCATCTTCCGGTATGATTGCGGGAACCGTTTCAAAAGGAATAGTTCAAAAATCAAATGTAAGCAACTGTGTAGTATTCAGCAATGGTGATGTTGGAGGAATCACAGGCGGTCTTTGCAGTACGGTAGACAGCTGTAGTGTGCAGAGTTTGTACATTCGTTTGTTTGCTCTTGAAGATGTAGGAAATGTTGGTGATTGCGGTGGTGCGGTAGGATACAGTAATAACGGTACGATTTCGAATACAAATGTAACAGATACAATTTTCCTTTTGGAGTCTACCGGAGTTGATGCATTTGATGGTAAAGGCGAAGCGCGCCCCTCTCAAGGATATGTTGTAGGACATCAGAAGGACGGTGTTATTTCTGCCATCGGTGGCGGTGCGGCGTCCGGTTGCAAAGCCGAAATGACAAACTACGATCTTTATGGAGTTGGTGGTTTCTTGGGCTTGGACAGACCTCTCCAAGATGACAATTATTTCAACAATGGTCTTGGAGATGAGGAATGGGACTGGGCAGGAAAGATAAGTGGATCTCCCAGTATTTCATGAATCAACAAGAATCAACATTAAAAATGGGCCTCTCAAATTGAGAGGCCCTATTTTTGTGTTTGTTTTAAAACATTTTCTTCTTTTTCATCAAGACTACTACCGCAACCACAACTGCTGCCGCAAGAGCGGCAAGAAAGATGTTGGCGTTGGGGACAAAGGATGTTGTACCGTCGTTATTTGTTATCACGTCTGCATTTGCGAGCACGGTTTTACCGATGAAGGGGCCGACGATGCCGGGGAGGAGCACCTGTGAGAAGATGCGCACGCCTTGGAACATTCCCGCTTGACCCGTGGGTGTGAGATCACGTATCTTTGCGCCGAAGACTGCCATTCCCGAGAGGTAGCCGCACATCATAAGAAGCGAGCCGACAAAGACGAGTGCGGTATTTTTGAACAAGAAGAGGAGTATGTATCCGAGGATGAGGGAGAGAAGCGCAAATGCAGAGGCGAATTCGAATCCGCGTTTATCGTAGACCTTACCCCAAAGAGCCGTCACGACCGATGCAAGTATTATCGCGGGTGCCATTATGAGCACGTAGTCTGCCATACCGAGTGACACCTCGTAATAGAGGATGAGGTAGGGCATGAATATCTGGATCGAGATATTGAACAGGATAAATGCGATAAAGTAGAAATAAAGCGAAGCATTTTCTTTTACGGTCGAGGGGAGAAATCCGTGGATGACCGTTTTGAGGTAGGGGTCTTTTGTCGGTGTTATCTCGGGCTCTTTTATGATGATTATACCGAGGATTCCTACCGCAATTACTACCGCGCCGATGATAGCGAAGATATAGGTCCAGGAGCTTTTGTTGTCGAGGTCGAACGCCATAAAGCCGCCAAAGACTGCAAGTATTGCCACAAGCGGCATCATTGCATTGATACCCTCTGCTGCGCCGCGGTTCGTGTCATCGGTGGAGTCGGTCAGCCATGCGTTAAAGGCGGCATCGTTTGCCGATGAGCCGAAGAAGGTCATGATGCAATCGAGTGCGATCACAAGAAGGACACAGGTGGCAGAAACCGAGGTAACAAATGGGAAGAGCGCGCCGATTATATTCTGTTTCACAAGAGTAAATGCGAGTATCGAGATGCCCCAAAGGATGTAGCCCGCGCACATAAATATTTTTCGTTTGCCTATCTTATCAGAGAGCGCACCGATAAATACTGTCGTGAGTGTCGCCGCGACCGCGCTTGCTCCGACCATAAGCGAGATGTCGGATGCCGAGGCGCGAAACATTTTGTAGATGAATACGTTAAGGTACATATTTTCGACCACCCACGCGATCTGTCCTATCAAGCTGAAGACCGTGAGCGCAGTCCAGAATTTCGGTGAAAGCTTCGTTTTCATTTTTTGATCCTTTCCTTTTAGCTTTATTATATTGTATCATAAAAAACTGCGTAAAAAAAGACATTCCCCACAAAAAGAATGTCTTTTTTATTATCAGATCGGGTCAAAACTGAGGTATTTCCATAGGTGCGCCGCCGCGAAGTGCGCTCTCATGTGCAAGTATTCCGGGTAGCGCCATATTTATTGCAAAGTTTACGTTAAGCTTCGGGCGTCTGTGCTCTTCAACGCAGGAAATGAAGTCCGCAAGCATCTTTCTGTCAGCTCCTCCGTGTCCCGTGGTGTTTGTCTCATGCTCGTATTTTGTGGTGACGGGGATGTCGATCTTTTCCTTAAGCGACTCGGGATGAGAGTGTAAGCTTGCATACGAGTGCGCGCGGTTTACGTATACGCGGCTGTCGGTCTCAATATTGCCTCTTGTACCGAGCAGGCGGTAATTGTGGTCAAATCCGACGTACGCGCCAAAGCAGATAAGTATGCGGATGACCGCGCCCTTTTCGGTCTTGATAAGCGCAACTCCGTTCTCCTTTCTGCCGGGAAAATAGGGGTTGTAGAGCACATCGGGCTCAAGGCAGGTTACGCTTGTGCATCTGTCGTCCATGATGTAGAGCAGGGGACCGAGCTCATGTGTGATGTACTTTATTGCGGGATTGAAGGTCCTCCAATGGTTCGGAGAATAGTTGTCAGGCGCGAAGGTGTCGGGATCTCTTGAGTGGAGGTACTCGGCCTCGGCGTATACGATCTCACCGAAGTCTCCGTTCTCTCGCATCTTTTTCCATTCTTCGATAAATGCCCAATAGCAGCAGTTTTCTGCCGCCATATAGATAAGATCGGGATGAGAGTCTACTATGGATTTTAGCTCAAATGCCTCCTCAAGCGTGCTTATTGCGGGTATCTCGGAAAGAACGTGCTTTCCTGCACCCATAACCTTTTTTACTATCGGTACGTGATGGATCGCCTCGGTCGCAACGATAACGGCATCAATATCGGACGCGAGCATTTCGTCAAGGTCGGAGTAGAATGTGCACTCCGTGAGCCCCTTTTCGATAAGCTTCTTTTTTCCTTTTTCGAGCACCTCGGGGTTGTGGTCGCAGGCGGCAATAAAGGCAGCTCCTTCCATGCCGATCCCGTTTGCTGCAACGTCAGCACCGCGCTCAAGCCCCACAACGCCGTATTTTACAACTTTAGTGTTCATTGTATTCTCCTATTTTGTAATGCATAGTACCATTCCATTTTTATCGTTGATATTATTAAAGTCTCCCATACCTATGTAGAAGGAATTCCCGTTTACGGCAAAGCTTACGGGCGGAATTTCGTATGTGAAATGAAAAACTTTTATAAAATCGGTCGGTTTTCCGCTTTTATTTTTCCATACGGAAATAAGATAGGTGCCGTCTTCAAGAGCGCGTGCGCACAAGGCATATATCGAATCGCCGTTTTTTGCAATATCATATACTGTCTGTCTTTCGGGAAATGTTATCCTCGTGAAATTCTCCATATCGGATGTTGAATACAGATAGCCCGTTGCAAAGAAAAGGTTGCCGCCAAATTCGATCTTCTCGTTTATATTTTTATAGCTGTATTTTATTCGGTGTATCTTTTGGCTCCATGTGTTGTCGTACACAAACACTCCGTTTTCGTATCTGTACAGTTCATAGGTGACCTCGGTGTCTCCGTACGTATACGCGGCGTACAGATCTTCACCGAAAACAAACAGATCATATACACGTATAAATTGGCTTCCGTGCGTGTCGATGGGCGCACCGCCCCTATACATTTTGATTTGCTCAAAGCTTTCTCCGCCGTCGGTCGAGCGTGCTATGGGATATTCTCCCTCAACAACGCCAAGACCGCAAAATATCATTCCGCCGTACTCGATCATATCAAAGCAGTGCACGCCGCCGGGGATGACTCTGTGCTTTTTCCATTCGCCGTTCGAGAGCTTATAATAGTTGCCGAGATCCCAATCTTCTTTTGGGTCGATGCCGGGTGCTGTGAGCGAGCCGTTTATCACGGTGAATCGGTTTATTTCCTCGTCGGGAACAGTGCCGCTGTTATTCCATATACCGTTGTCAATGTCATAGTACCAAATATCAACAGGGCCTGAGTTTGCATCATAGTCTCCTCCGCCGACGTAGAGCTTGCCTTCCCAAACAATCATATCCCACGGACATCTTGCACGCATGCCCTCGGGATATCGCTCGGACAGGGGAATCCCCAGCTCTGTATATGTATCACCGCAGGCGCAAAGACTTGTAATTAGAATGAGCGCTATGAGCGCGCAAACCGTTTTTTTCATTGTGTTTTCACCTTTATTTCTTTCGGTCATTGAGCATCATTACAAGTATCGGTATAAGAATTATCTGTACTGCGATGCCCGGAAGCGCGTTTGTAAATGCGCCCGCGATAAACGCGGCAAAGGTGAATTTCTCGGCGCCGAGGCACAAGAGCATAGCCGCGCCCCAAACGATCCTGCCGGCGATCATAGCTCCGATAAGCGAGACGTACACGAAGGGCTTTTTGCGGGGGAGCATTCTGTGAAGAAGCCCCGAGAACGCACCGTATACCGCAAGTTCAAAAGCCATACAGAGCGCCTCCGGAAAAAACGGAGGCATTCCGAGTGTGAGCGAACGGAAAAGCGGTGCGATGGCGCCTACCGTAAGTCCCCATAAAGGCCCGCATAAAAATCCGCAGAGGAGCACGGGAATGTGCATGGGGCAGAGCGCGGAGCCGAGCTCGGGTATTTGCCCCGTAAGATAGGGCATAACGTAAGCGAGCGCCAAGAACAGCGCCGCAAGTATCATTTTTAAGATCTTATTGTGATTTTTCATTTTAGTTTCCAAACTCTTCAACAAGAAGTTCTGCCGCGATCCTCACCATATCGGCACAGGGGCGCTTTTCGTAATATGCGGGTGTTCTTGCCTCGGGTACGTGAGTTTCGGCGGCGTTTTTGTCAAGTCCGAGAAGCTCACGGCATATAAGCGAGCCGGTCTGCTCCTTGAATTTTTCGGCAAGCTCGCGCACCTTTTTATAGTTTGCGGCTTTTGTATCCTTGTCATCGCCGTCAGTCGCACCAGTCTCAAGTCCTATTACCATAAACATGCCCGATGCCGCACCGCAGACCTCGCGCATACGTCCCATTCCGCCACCGAACGAGCTTGAAAGCTTGAGCGCGGTGTCTCTGTCTATGCCGTATTTATCCGCAAAAGCGGCAAATACCGCCTGTGCGCAGTTGTAACCTTCAGCGAACAATTCAAGTGCCGTATCAACACGTGTTTTCATATTTATCTCCTTTTATTTAGACCGATCGTTTTTTTTTATTTTTGGCAGCTCTTTTTTCTTTTGCATCGCGAATGATGAAGGGAAGATGCACTAAAAAGAGCAGCAGGCATGCGATAAACGCAAGTACAATAAAATAAACATACCAGCCGTTGTTAAGGTTGAGAATAGGAAGGTTGTCCATTGGCGGTTCACGTAAGAATAAGAAATTGGTGTCGTACTGCTCGAGAACGCTGTTCATAAGAAAAGCTACCATAACGACTGCCACCAGAAGCTTGAGATTGGTGATATATGCCCTAAACGACATATCCACGCGCTCGATAAGCGCAAGATAGAAGCCGTAAAAGACCAGAGTGCCGTGTATGAGCATATACTGCCATACTCTAAGCGACAGGACGCTTACTCCTTCTGTCGGTATAAGGAGAGCCATTGCGGCACCGATGAGCATGCAGGGGACCATAAAGCTTTTTGCGGTCTTGACAAATCTTTCGTTTTTGATCACATTTATGAAAATGACCGCGTATATCATTATTGAACACAGATGGAAGGATAGCTGGGTCTGGTCTATCACCATTCCGCCGTATGGAGATTCTTTCATTGAAAGCGAAAGGTGGAATAATTTTAAAACTACGAGCACGAAAAAGACGGTCTTTTGGACTAGTGCGTGAGACACAGAGAGCTTTCGCAAGATGATAAGCAACACGATTATAGCCACTGCAATGAGCGAAAGCCACATAAAATGAGCCGCTGTAAACATAGAAACCTCCAAGCTGCCATGCTGTATTTGTCATTTTTTAGTATATCACATTGATGTAATAATTTCAACCGTTTTGCATATCCGTAACGGATACAAAACAGTTTTGCAAATAAAAAAGCACTTGCGTGCAAGT
>JAZNZQ010000314.1:0-3374 GCA_045595035.1 Eubacteriales bacterium
TCGGTGCGGGAAGACGGAAGACTGTAAAACCGGCAAGTGCTTTTAAGGAGATGCGAATATGATCCGAAAAATCATCAAAATTGACGAGGAAAAATGCATCGGATGCGGAAAATGCGCAAAGAATTGCGCGTCAGAGGCGATAGTAAAGGTTAAGTAATAGGAGAGGATATTGAAAGATGATCGATTTTAACAACGAAAAAATTATGGAGAAGGTAAAAGAAATCCCCTTTTACGGCGATTATGACGTCGTAGTTGCGGGAGGCGGCGTAGCAGGCTTCGGCGCGGCTGTTGCCGTAGGTAAAAGAGGCTATCGCGTATTGCTTATCGAGGCATCGAGCGCGCTTGGCGGTCTTGTAACAATGGGCCTTGTCAATATTCCGCTCGATTTTGTCGCGGGAATCGGAAAAGAGATGCTCGATGAGCTTGAGGCGATCGAGGGACATTGGCACAGAAACACAAACGTAGAAAAGCACAAGCTCGTGCTTGATCAGATGGTTAAAAAATACAACGTTGATACGCTGCTTGTGACGAGCGTTGTTGACGCGGTAATGGACGGAGACACTCTTAAGGGTGTGGTTATTCAGACGAAAACAGGGCGCAAATACATATCCGCAAAGCGCTTTATCGACGCGACAGGAGACTCCGACCTTGCTTACTATGCGGGAGCCGAGACCGAAAGCGGACGCCCCGAGGACGGAATGAGCCAGGCGTGCTCTCTTGAATTTATTCTCGGTGGCGTAAACTGGGACGCATACCAGAATTCTGATTTAAAAAAGAATGATCCGAAATGGGTAAAGATGATCAGGGAGGACCTTGCAAGCGGTCTTCTTCCGTATGAGTCCGACAACCATCTTAACTGGATAACCCACGTACCCGGCAGACCTCAGGATTGCGGTATGGACGAGGTTAGCATTTGCTTCGTTCACTCGAGAAGATGCTTCCCGATAGATAACAGAGACCTCACCCGTATGTATTTCGAGGGCAGAGAGCAGGCTTCAATGCTTGCTGAATATATCAAGAAGAGAGTTCCCGGATTTGAAAACTCCTTCCTTACCACCACGGCGAGCCTTCTCGGTGTGAGAGAAAGCCGAAGGATAGTCGGTACTTACCGTCTTACCGCCGAGGATATCGCGTACTGCCGTAAGCACGATGACGTTATAGCGATCTCCAATCACGGATACGATATACACAACTTCGAGGCAACCGGAAATATTAAGTGGGCGCCTATTATGCTTAACGGCGAGCTTCAGTACGTTATCAGTAACTCGGGCGGTTTCGGCACGACAACGCCGCCCCCTAACGGAAAGCCCGTAGTGAATATAAAGGGGCAGACCGCGGAATTCGCTGAATTTGAGCCGCAGAGATATTATGATATTCCTTACGGTTGTCTTGTTCCAGTGCGTGTTGAGAATCTTCTCGTTGCGGGAAGAAACCTCTCATCCGACGTATATGCTCAGTCGGGCGCAAGACTTATTATGTGCTGTCTTTCAATGGGTGAGGCGGCAGGTATCGCGGTTTGCAGGTCGCTTGCCGAGGGGGTTACTCCGAGAGAGATCAATGTAAAGGGGCTCCAGGCGGAGATCATAGCAACCGGCGGAAACCTCGGTCAGTCGATGAGAACGATCGAGGGGGTTACCGATGCGATTATCGACTATGATGACAAGTACAAAAATGTGTCACACAATCTCCATCGCGCCGCAACCGTTAAGAATATGGCTAACGAATTTACGGGAAAATAAGTCGTACGTTTAAATTTTGACCAAAGGAGGCTAGCTCAAGTTCAAAAACTTGAGCTCGCCTCTCGCGCGTTAAGGGAATGAGGTGAAAGAGTATACTATCGATCCATATACCGATTTTGTCAAGATATATGCCTATACTCAATCACCAAGCTCGTCTATAAACACTTCCTTTCCGAGCTTCGTTGACGTTACCGCCATATCGCCTATAGCAAGGGAATGATAACCTGCCAAGCTGTCCGCGATCTGACCGAGGGGATCCTCGCTCCTTCCGCGGAAAATATCATCGCGCAGAAGATCGTCAGCACCGCCGTGATCGCCTTGAAGCACCGACGTTTCATAGGTGATCTCGTTACCCGAAAGATCGTATACCTTAATTTTCAGATCACTGTTTTTGTTGGGACCTGAATAATACTGTGTAAACTCTGCTCTGCCTTTTGTTCCGAAAAGATTGATTTTAAATCCTTCGTCCGGGGCATAGGCGATAAGTGAATAGTTGAGCGTAGCACCGTCGCTATAAGAAACGTTTAGAGACATACGGTCGAATATATCGATGTCCTCGCTGAATACACATCCATCGCGGTAATAGCCCGACTCGTCTTCTATATCAAGGTAATATTTCTTATTGAATTCCTTTGCGCACAGATCAAAATAGAAGGGGCATTTTTCCGTGTGCTCGCATTTGTGGCAGCATTCGGCACGGTATTCTCCGTTCTTGCCGTAGACGTCGAGGAAGCAGTGGGCGAAGACCGAGCGAGGTATCTTGTTGCCCATGATCCAGGATATAACGTCGAAATGGTGAGTTGACTTGTGTATCAAAAGGCTGTTTGTGTTTTCGAGATACCTGTGCCAGCGCCTGAAATAATCGGCGCCGTGCTTGCGATCGAGAAACCAGATAAGATCGGAATGTAAAACGTCACCGATCGCACCGTCCATAATGATCCGCTTAAGATCGGCAAAGGGCTTCATATATCGCATATTAAAGGTGACGCGAACCTTGTGACCGCTTTCTTTTTCCGCTTTCATAATATTAAGCGCGGATCCTCGGCTTGTTGTCATAGGCTTTTCGCTTATTACGTCATAACCCTGTCTCAAAGAGCGAATGATATACTCCTCGTGCTTTGAATCGATCGTAGTGACTATAACGAAATCGGGACTCGTTTCGCTAAGCATAAGGTCGAAATCATCGTAAACGGGAATGCTTCCGTATTCCTCGGAGCAGAGGGCGGCGCGTGCACGTACTATATCGTAAATTCCTACCACCCTTGCGACGTCCGAGAGATGTCCGACCGTGATAGGCTTTATATAGCTATTGATTCCTCGTTGTCCGCATCCGACAACTACGCATCTTTTCATATAAGGATCTCCTTTGCAGAATCCATATCTACGTAGAGAGTGAAATCGGGATGCTCCTTAAGCTTTGTCGCGGGAACAAGATTTGTCGTTTCCTTGGTCGAGAGTGTCTTCATAACCGCATTTGCCTTGACAGAGTAGGGAACGCAGGAAACTATCTTTTTGCATTTCATGATCTGTGAAACGGTCATGGATACTGCCTGGCGCGGTACGTCGTCAATGGTGGGGAACCAGCCCTCGCCAAGCTGCTGACGGCGGCAAGCCTCATCGCGATTTACAACGATG
>JAZNZQ010000315.1:0-2287 GCA_045595035.1 Eubacteriales bacterium
CCGACTTCGATAACGCTTGCCGGCTTCTTCGGTTCGGCATTTGCGGCTGAAAACTTTTCGGGAATGCTCGTTTCGCTTTTACAGAAGATACCCGCGCTCTCCTCGCCCGAGCTTCTCGGTGTGCTTGACACGGTTGCGGTAATTCTTATTACGATAATCCTCTCTTACATAACGCTTGTTTTCGGCGAGCTTGTACCGAAGCAGGTAGCAATGAAGAAGGCGGAAAAGATTGCCCTCTCCATGGCGGGATTTATCACTGCGGTTGCAAATATATTCTCCCCTCTCGTGTGGCTTCTTACCGTCTCTACAAACGGCGTGCTCCGACTTATGGGCATTGACCCCAACGCGGTCGATGATACGGTCGGTGAGGAGGAGATAAAAATGATGGTCGACGCGGGCAGCGAAAAGGGTACCATCGACGATGACGAAAAAGAGATGATAAAGAACATCTTCGAATTCGACGACATCTCAATAGGTGAGATCGCGACCCACAGAACGGAGGTCTCGCTTCTCTGGATGGAGGAGACGCCCGAGCAGTGGGAGAACACCATCAACGATACAAGACACTCAATATATCCCATCTGCGACGAGAGCGTGGACAACGTGGTCGGCGTGCTCAAGGTGAAGGATTACTTTGCGCTTGCCGACAAATCGCGTGAAAACGTTATGGAAAAGGCGGTACGCCCCGCGAACTTCGTGCTTGAAAGTGTGCGTGCCGACGTGCTCTTTAAGAATATGCAAGCGCATCGCAACCATTTTGCGGTCGTGCTCGATGAGTATGGCGGAATGCAGGGCATCATTACGATGAACGACCTGCTCGAGCAGCTTGTGGGAGAGCTTGAGGATGACAACGAGGTCGAAGTCGAGGTCCACAGCATCGAAAAGACCGATTCGGGAACCTGGAAGACGAACGGAAACGTAACACTCGGCGAGCTTTCCGAGGAGCTTGGCATCGAGCTTGTGAGCGACGAATACGATACGCTGAGCGGGCTTGTATTTAATACCTACGGCTCTATTCCCGAGGACGGATGCGAGTTTGAGATCGAGACAGACGACATCAAGGTCAAGGTGCTTGAGATAAAGGATCATATCGTCGAGCGCGCGCTTGTATGCCTTATCGAAAAAGCCCCCGAAGAGGGAGACGAGGAATAGTTTTTAAGTAAATTCACGGAGAAAGATATGTTAAAAAGACCGATCTGTGCGGCGTTGCTTCTTGCTGCGACCATTTCGCTTTGCTCGTGCTTTCTTGACCCGTACGATGTCGTTTACGACGAATGGGACGATGGGTACTATGACGAATGGGACAGCGGCGACCCGTATGACGGGATCTTCGACGGACCCGAGACCACAATAATACCCGAAACAACAAAGGAACCCGAGACTACAAGCGCCCCCGAGACTACGAGGGTACCGGAAACGACAAGGGCGCCGTCCTACCCCGAATTCAAGGATCTCGATTCTCTTGCGGCATACCTGAACACACAAAAGGATGCCGACAAGTTCACCGTTACGTTTATATGGAAAAAGAACAAGGACGAGATACCCGGAAGGATACTTGCACAGATGACAAGTGCGTGCTCGGCCGGATGGGACCGCCGCGGCTACGTTTATACCGCTTATTTATATGAGTATCCGGGCGACAGAATAGTCGATGCACACAGAAAAGGCGACACGTCCTCACTCACCGACGATGAGATGGCGGCGTATAACGTGGCGCTCGCCATGGTAAACGATGCAAGATCAAGAGCGGCCGATGATTTCGAGCTTGAACTTTTTCTTCACGATATGGTCTGTGAGAAGATAGAATACTACGATGACGTAAGAGATTTTACCGACCCGAATGACCCTCCCCGCTATCTGACGGCGATAGGAGCGTTTCTTGACGGAAAGGCGAACTGTCAGGGATACGCCGATGCGTTTTACACGGTCGCATCCATTGCGGGCTTTACCGTTGACCGAATGAACGTGGAAACCTCAAACGACCTTCACGTGACCAACACCATACTCCTTGATGGCGCGTGGTACGTTGTTGACACCACCTTTGACGATCTGAAAAACAGACCGACAGACCACCGTCTCTTTAACGCAGGTCTTGACGTTATACGTGAATTCGAGTGGAAGTCATACAAGGAAAAACATCCGATAGCCCCTGTAAGCGATCATCATTTCTACTACATACACTACGGGATCGTGTACGACGGACTTTACGAGGCGGCAAGGGCGGCAGCCGACACGTGGGCAAGCACAGGCGCATCCACCGTCCGCGCGATGGTAAAGGGACAGCACG
>JAZNZQ010000316.1:0-4856 GCA_045595035.1 Eubacteriales bacterium
TGCCATAACGTTCTCGGTAGCGGGCTTTGTATCCTCGCTCGTTGCCGAGAAGCCGAGGCGTTTGACATTCTCTGTTAGATGCGATGCGCCGACGTTCGAGGTCATGATAAGAACGGTGTTCTTGAAATCTACCTTACGTCCCTGTGAGTCGGTGAGGATTCCGTCCTCAAGCACCTGCAAGAGGATATTGAACACGTCGGGGTGCGCCTTTTCTATCTCATCGAAAAGCACTACCGAATAGGGACGGCGGCGTATCTTTTCTGTGAGCTGACCGCCCTCGTCGTAGCCGATATAACCGGGAGGTGAGCCGATGAGCTTCGATACGCTGTGCTTTTCCATATACTCGGACATATCAAGGCGTATCATCGCATTCTCGTCACCGAACATCTCGTATGCAAGCGCTTTTGTAAGCTCTGTTTTACCGACACCCGTGGGGCCGAGGAATATGAAAGAGCCAATCGGACGGCGGGGGTCCTTGAGTCCCATCCTGCCGCGCTTTATAGCTTTTGCGACCGCCTCTACCGCGGTATTCTGACCAATAACGCGGCTTTTCAGTGCCGTGTCGAGGTGCAGGAGCTTTTCGCTCTCTTCTTCAAGGAGCTTGTTTACCGGAATGCCCGTCCAGAGGGTCACGATGTCGGCTATGTCGCTTTCGTGCACGACCGTCTCTCCCTCGCTCCTTGTCTTTTGCCATTCTTCTTTCTTGCTCTCATATTCTTCCTTTAGCGCCTTTTCGGTGTCGCGAAGCTTTGCCGCTTCCTCGAAATTCTGCGCCTTTATCGCCTCTTCCTTGTCGGAGGATGCCTTCTTTAGCTTTTCCTCAAGCTCCTTTAGGTCGGGCGGGGAGGTGTGCGAGGAGATGCGAAGTCGGGACGCCGCCTCGTCAATAAGGTCTATTGCCTTGTCGGGCAGGAATCTGTCGTTGATGTATCTCTTTGAAAGCTCGACTGCGGCGCGGATGGCTTCATCCGAGATCTTAAGCTTGTGATGCTCCTCATATACGGGACGAAGACCGAATAGTATCTCGGTCGCCTCCTCGGGTGTGGGTTCACCTACCATGACCGACTGAAAACGTCTCTCAAGCGCGGCATCCTTTTCGATGTGCGCTCTGTATTCGTTTATGGTCGTGGCACCGATGACCTGCATCTCACCGCGCGAGAGTGCGGGCTTGATGATATTTGCAGCATCTACCGCGCCCTCAGCCCCGCCTGCACCTATTATGGTGTGTATCTCGTCGATAAAGAGGATGATGTCGGGGTTGGCGCGTACCTCCTCCATGACCGCTTTCATTCGCTCCTCAAATTCACCGCGGTATTTCGCGCCCGCGATCATGCTTGCGATATCAAGCGTTACGACCGTCTTGTCACGAAGTGTTTCGGGGATGTCGCCCTCGACTATCTTTCTGGCAAGTCCCTCAACGACCGCCGTTTTTCCGACACCCGGCTCACCTATAAGGCAGGGGTTGTTCTTCTGACGGCGCGAGAGTATCTGTATGACTCTCTCCATCTCGGTGTCGCGGCCGATGATGGGGTCTATCTTGCCCTCTCTTGCAAGCGCGGTCAGGTCTCTTCCGTGAGAGGAGAGCGTGGGTGCGCCTGCAATGCTCTTTGTGTTTTTTGCCGATGATCTTGTTCCTTTTGCATCCTTTTTGGCAGATTCCGAGCTGCCTCCGATAAACGAGGACAGATCGCTTCTTATGTCACTGACCGATACTCCGAGTGCTTCGAGCAGCTTTACCGCAACAGAATCTCGCTCGCCAGTGAGAGCCATGAGCAAATGCTCTGTGCCGATCATATTCTGCCCGCCCTTCAGAGCTTCGTAGGAGGATGCTTCGATTATCTTTCTTGTTCGGGGAGTCATGTCGGAGGGACCGACGTTTGTCGCCTGACCTGTGCCTGTTATCTCCTCAAGCGCCTCTCTTACTGCATCCTCGGAAGCTCCTCTTTTCGAGAGTATCTCACCTGCGGCGCTGTCTCTTTCGGCGATCAGTCCGAGGAGCAGATGCTCGCTTCCTATATACGTGTGCCCGAGCTCTCTTGCAAAGAGCAGAGCAGAGTTAAGCGCGTTTTGCGCCTTTTCTGTAAATCTTGTATTCATTTGCCATCATCCTTTCAACTTAAGATAATGCGGCCGCAATATGCTTTGCGCGGAGCTTGTCACGTGCACTGTCGCTTGTTGGACGCTCGTCTTCTTCTTTCGAGAGAGTCAGGGTCGCGGGCAGTATCTCAACAAGAAGGGTATCGAGCGTAACAAGGTCTATTCCGTCTATCATTCCGAGCGAAATGCCAAGCCGCACGTCGGAGTAGAGTTTCATAAATTCACTCGAGGACATCATTTTTGCATATTTGAGGATGCCCGCCGCGCGAGAGACCTTATCCTCCGTATAGTCGTAGGAGTGCTCGCGTATAAGCTCACGCTGCTTTTTTTCAAGCTCGCATATCTGTGAGATTACGTCCTTGAGCTTGCTTATCGTATCCTCCTCGGATATACCGAGCGTTACCTGGTTTGATATCTGATAGAGCATACCCGCCGAGCTTGAACCCTCGCCGAGCATACCACTTATCGTAAGACCGAGCTTGGAGAGCGCACCCGACAGCGAATCGATCTTTTTTGCGTGGGTGAGCGCGGGCAAAAACATCATGACCGACGCGCGCATTCCCGTGCCGAGATTTGTGGGACAGTGGGTGAGATATCCGAGCTCGCTGTCGTATGCTATCTTAAGTTTCGACTCAAGTATGTCGTCATACTCGCACGCCTTTTTGTATGCTCCCTCAAGGTCGTAGCCGGGCAGTATGCATTGAAGTCTGATATGATCCTCCTCGCACGCCATGAGAAATACCTCGTCGGTGTCGTCGCAAAACAGAGCGTGCGGTGTCTTTTTTTCTGCAAATTCAGGGCTTATCACGTGGCGCTCGGCAAGTGAGCGAGCTTCAAGCTTGTTGCTTTCATCAAGCTCTTTTTTTGTAAGAGCGCCGCCGATGGCATACTCGATCTTCTCGATTATCTCGCGGGCCGACGTGTCGTCCATACGAGATGCAAAGGGGTAATCTACGATGTTTCTTGCAAATCTTACTCTCGAGGAGAGGATTATATCCTTATCTTTTCCGTCCTTGTTGTACCAAGCCATTTATATCTCTCCTTCCAATTTTTTTATCTCGTCACGAAGCTGGGCGGCACGCTCGAACGCCTCGTCCTTTATCGCTTGTGCAAGCTCGCTTCGAAGTGAGGTGAGCTTTGTTTTCTTTTCGTTTTTCTCCTTTTCGGGGCCTGTTGCGCGCCCAATGTGCTTTACGTTTCCGTGTATCGATTGGATCGTACGCCCGAGCTCGCCTCTGAATACCTCATAGCATTTTGCACATCCGACCTTGCCGTTTTTGACTATGTCCGAGAATGTGGACGAGCAAAGCGTGCATCTCTTGTCATTGGTGGGGACGGGGGCATTTTTCTTCGGAGAGAAAAGTCCCGAGAAAAGATCGTCCACCATAGTAGAATGAGAAAATGCCGAGAAATTCTGTGTGGGAATATGAAGCTTTCCCGCTGCCTCAAGCTCAGAGGCACAATCGTGGCAGAGTGCCATACTTGTAGTTTTTCCGTTTACCGTTTCCTTATAAAACAGAGAAGCGTTGTTCTTTTTGCATCTTTCACAAAGCATTTGTATCCTTCCTTTCGTGTGAATGACTCTTAATATTTTACGATATGAGCGAGAGTATGATGTGTCGCATTATGTTTGCGCGCACCGCATTTCTCGTTCTTGGATCAAGCGCGGGAAGTGAGGCCCCTTTAAGCGCCGCGCTCATTATTTTATATTCGCGTTCGTTTATGATATTCTTGCCAAAAAGCGAGGTGATATATGCCGCGCCCTCGGCTTCGTCAAGGTAATCTCCGATGGCATAGAAGAAGTGCATCAGATACTCGTTTTTGTGCATCTGCTTCTTGACGATACGGATATATCCGCCGCCACCCCGCCTGCTTTCGATCACATATCCGCGTTCGGGAGTAAAGCGAGAAGTTATGACGTAGTTTATCTGGCTTGGCACGCACCCGACCTTGTTTGCAAAATCGTTGCGCTGAAACTCAAATTCGCCGCCGCTCTCCTCGAGCATCTCCTCTATCATCTTTGCTATTGCATCTGATATTTTCATTTTGTATTTCCTTTCAGAGTTTTTGACCTTCTTTGACCTTTACGTTTTTATTGTAAAACAAAAGTCAAAGAAAGTCAAAGTCAAAAATAGAAAAGAAAAAGGCAACACAACCGATTAGAGGCGGTTATATTGCCAAAATCTATGGAAATCTCTTTTTTTCTCGATTTTTAATTAATTTTTGTGTACTTGTTGTAATTTGATGCAAGTGCGTTCCAGGTGCTTTGATCCACAAGCCCTGTCTGCGGAAGATAATTGTGCCGTTGAATTTGCTTTATTGCATACATACTCGCCTCATCAAGGATTCCTGTCAGCTCAAAATCACCCAAGTCATCATATCCGAGCTTCAGCGTATTCATCATTATCTGTATCAGCATAACGAGGTCGCTTTCCTCATCCTTTTCGATCTTAAAGCCCGGGCGCTCGTTCGGATACGGGAATATTCCTCCGGGCGCTGCATAGTCCCGCTTGTAGCTTTTGTACAGCTTGTAAACTGCATCCCAGGTCTTTTTATCGACAATGCCGTTGGGGGATAAGCCGTACTTTCTTTGAAAAACAACTACCGCACCGCGTGTGACTTCACCGTATATCCCGTCTATGGGAACTGCGGGCAGGTCGTAGTCGTAGTAGGATATCTCACGCAGATATCTTTGAAGATTTTCTATCGCATTTCTTCCGTCTACCATTCTCTCTGCCATGTTAACCTCCCGATATTTC
>JAZNZQ010000317.1:0-7742 GCA_045595035.1 Eubacteriales bacterium
CTTCAAAAGAAAAGCAAAATACCCTTAACAGAATCACTCACAAATACATTCTCGCTCGCTCGAAGGAACTGATCTATGAATACGAGCGCCGAGGAACCAAACTTTTGGTTTTTGACGTTCCGTTGCTTTTTGAATCGGGATTCGATTCTCTTTGCGACGTTACAGTCTCGGTAATATCCGACCGGAAGCTCAGAACAGAGCGCATATGTGCACGCGATTCGATCACACGTGAAGCGGCACTTGCAAGAATAAACGCTCAGATGGATGACTCTTTTTATACATCTCGCTCCGATTACACGATATACAACAACGGTACGATCGAAGAATTAAAAAAACAAGTTGAACTCATTATTGAAAAGCTGGAGGTATCGCCGCTTTGAAAAAGGCTTTTAAAACTGTATTTCTCCCGATATTTATCATTGCTGTTTCTGTTGGAGTTGGATTTTTGTATGATCATATTTGGGATAAAATAGACCTTTACACTTACCCGAAAAACCATTCGGAATACGTAGAAAAATATTCAAAAGAATACGGTGTTCCCGAATATATAGTCTATTCAACAATAAAAGTCGAAAGCAACTTTGACACAGGCGCGCTCTCTCATAAGGGGGCGGTTGGACTGATGCAGATCACTCCCGACACATTCAAATGGATACAGATGATACTTAGAGAAGAGCTTGACGACGGTATGCTTTACGAACCGGAAACCAACATAAAATACGGAACATACCTACTCTCATACCTATATGATGAATTCGGAAATTGGGAAACCGCTCACGCCGCATACAACGCAGGACTTACGAGAGTCAAAGAATGGCTCAAAGATGACCGATACCGCGCCGAAGACGGCAAGCTGATAAACATTCCATTTGAGGAAACGAAAGAATACGTAAAAAAAATAGCGGACGCCGCTACGGCATATAAAAAACTTTATTACTGAAAGGACATATGAAAATGAAAAACACAAATATCGAAGAAACAAAAGGACAGAAACTCCAGAACGAACTTTTTTACAAAAAGAGCAGCGTATATGAAAAAAATGATCCTGCCGAAATAGACAAAGCTTACGAGTATGCAAAAGGTTATATGACATTCCTTGACAATGCAAAGACAGAGCGCGAGTCAGTCCGCGAGGGTGTAAAAATGCTTGAAGCTGCAGGCTTTGTTCCCTACACTTTCGGAACAAAAGTTAAGGCAGGCGATAAGTTTTACTATAACAATCGCGAAAAGAGTCTCTTTGCATTTACTATCGGAACAGAGGACATCACAAACGGGATCCGCATCTCTGCCGCTCATATCGACTCTCCCAGACTTGACCTCAAGCAGAATCCCGTTTACGAAGATTCCGGCATGGGATTCCTCAAAACACACTACTACGGAGGAATCAAGAAATATCAGTGGACGGTAACTCCTCTCGCGCTTCACGGTGTTGTTACAAAGGCAGACAGCGAGACCGTTGAGGTCGTTATCGGCGAGGACGATTCCGACCCAATCTTCTATATCAATGACCTTCTTCCCCACCTCGGCGCTGAACAGGGAGCAAAACCCCTTTCCACGGCTATTCCCGCAGAGTCTCTCAATATTCTTATCGGAAGCAGACCCTACGATGATGAGAAGGTAGACGAAAAGATCAAGCTTAACTTTCTTGCTCTCATCAACGAAAAGTACGGAATCGTGGAAGAAGATTTTCTCTCTGCCGAGCTTTCTGCCGTTCCCGCTTTCAAAGCACGCGACATCGGTCTTGACCGTTCGCTTATCGGTGCATACGGACACGATGACAGAGTATGCTCTTACCCCGCACTCTCTGCTATTATCGACAATGCGGATTCCAAGCATACACTTATGTGTGTTCTTGCAGACAAGGAAGAGATCGGAAGCGAGGGCAACAGCGGAATGCAGTGCTTGCTCTTCCTCGATCTTATAGATGATATCTGCGCTTCGCTTGGAAAGAATCCGAGCGTAGTACGCGCTAATTCCAAGTGCCTTTCAGCAGACGTATCCGCCGCATTCGATCCCAACTTTGCAGAGGCATACGAGCGCCGCAACAGTGCAATGCTCTCCGCGGGTGTTGTTATGAACAAATACACAGGCGCAAGAGGAAAATCCGGCTCCAACGATGCATCTGCTGAATATATCGGCGAGCTTCGCGGTATATTCGCGCGTGACAACGTTGTATGGCAGACAGCCGAGCTTGGGAAGACAGACTTCGGCGGCGGCGGAACGGTAGCAAAGTACATTGCAAACCAGAACATCGACACCGTTGACCTCGGTGTTGCTGTAATTTCCATGCACGCGCCTTATGAAGTCGTATCAAAGGTAGACCTTTACCAGACCTATAAAGCATTCTCTGCTTTCTGCAAATACTGATAACAAAGAGGATATATGTTAGAAAAGCTCAAATCAGCCGAAGAAAAATACGAACAGATGGAGAGGGATCTCGCAGATCCCTCCATCGCGTCCGATAATGAAAAATTCGCCGTCTTAATGAAGGAGTACAAAAATCTTACTCCAATAATCGAGAAATTCCGCATGTACAAAAAGTCCGAATCGGACATGAATGATGCAAAGGACCTCATGGAAAGCTCGGATGTAGAAATGAAGGAGCTTGCTTTTGAGGAGTATCAGGCCTGTAAGGAGAATTGCACGAGCATACTCGAAGAGCTTAAGATTCTGCTGCTTCCCCGCGACCCCAACGACGATAAAAACGTTATGGTAGAGATCCGAGCAGGTGCAGGCGGAGAGGAAGCGGCGCTCTTTTGCGCAGTTCTCTACCGAATGTACAAGATGTATTCGGAAGCTAACGGCTTCAAGGCCTCGCTTACAAGCGCAAACGAGACCGAGCTCGGCGGATTCAAGGAAATCACCTTTATGATAACGGGTGACGGTGCATACTCCAGGTTTAAATTCGAGAGCGGCGTTCACAGAGTACAGCGTGTTCCCGAGACTGAAACCTCGGGCAGGATCCACACATCCACCGTAACTGTCGCCGTGCTTCCCGAAGCAGAGGATATCGAGGTCGAAATAAACCAATCCGATCTCGAGATAGAAACCATCAAGAGCAGCGGTGCGGGCGGTCAGCACGTAAACAAGACAGAATCCGCTATCCGTCTCATTCACAAGCCTACAGGCATTGTGATAGAATGTCAGGATGAAAGAAGCCAGTTCAAAAACCGAGACAAAGCAATGAAGCTTCTTCGCACAAAGCTATACGATATGAAACAGAACGAGCAGAACGCAAAGATCGCATCCGAGAGAAAGAGTCAGGTCGGAACAGGCGACCGAAGCGAACGTATTCGAACCTACAACTATCCTCAAGGCCGCGTTACGGACCACAGGATCGGTTGCACGCTCCATTCGCTTGAAAACTTTCTCAACGGTGATATCGGTGAAATGATAGACGCACTCATCACCGCCGATACCGCCGAAAAACTAAAAAATCAATAAAGAGAGACCCAAAGTGCAAACGAAAATCGTAAAATATACAAAAGGAACCCCGCTTACTGAAGCGGCGACTATTCTTAAGAGCGGCGGTCTTGTCGCCTTTGCTACAGAGACGGTCTACGGACTCGGAGCAAATGCGCTTGATGCCGATGCCGCGAAAAAAATATACGAAGCTAAAGGGCGCCCCTCGGACAACCCCCTTATCGTCCACATCCTTGAACCCGATGATGCCGAACGGTATGCATACACAAACGAATTATATTATAAGATAGCAAAAGCATTTATGCCCGGTCCAATCACGGTCATATTGAAAAAGAAGGATACCGTTCCATCTGCCGTTACGGGTGGGCTTGATACGGTCGCGCTCAGGTGCCCATCTCACTCCTGCGCAAGAGCATTGATACGCGAATCCGGACTTCCGATTGCGGCACCGAGTGCAAACATATCGGGCCGTCCTTCCCCTACGTCTGCGGAGCATGTAATAAACGACCTTTCGGGAAGAGTGGATATGATAATCGACGGCGGTGAATCCGAGATAGGACTTGAATCTACCATAGTCAAGATAGAAGACAACAAGCTCACACTCCTTCGCCCGGGCGGTATCACACGCGACGCTCTTCTTTGTGTATGTGAGAACGTCGAGATCTCGCACGCCGTCACAGAAGCGCTTTCAGAAAACGAAAGAGTCCAATCCCCGGGAATGAAGTACCGTCACTATTCTCCGTCTACCCCTCTTGTTTTGCTTGACGGAACACCATCCGACGTCATTTCATTTATGGCTCGGGCACAGGAAAACGAAAATTGCATAATAATTGCATACAACGAAGAGACCGATAAGCTTAAGAAAAATAAGCTTATAGATATAGGCAGAGAAAACGACTTGGAAACGCAGGCAAAACGGCTTTTTTCCGTGCTTCGCGATACCGAGTCTTATAAGGCAGACATCATATATGCGCATCTGCCGAAAAAAGACGGGATCGGACTTGCTCTATACAACAGACTGATCCGAGCTGCGGCGCATACGATAAAAAAGGTATAAGAAGTGAGGAAGAACAATGGCAAAAAAACGCAGATCAACAAAAGATGAGGCACAGATATTGCCCCCTGCCGAGCCAATGCTCCAACCGATAACCGAGACGATCGAAAAAAACTACATGCCATACGTTATGAGCGTTATCGTCTCTCGCGCTATCCCCGAGATAGACGGACTTAAGCCCGCACACAGGAAGCTCCTTTATACGATGTATAAAATGGGATTGCTTACAGGTGCCAGAACAAAAAGCTCTAACGTAGTCGGTTCTACGATGAGGCTCCATCCGCACGGAGATATTACTATCTACGAAACGATGGTACGTCTCACGCGCGGAAACGAAGCTCTGCTTCACCCATTCGTAGACTCCAAGGGAAGCTTTGGAAAGCAGTATTCAAGTGAAATGAAATACGCCGCCCCCCGTTACACCGAGGTAAAGCTTGACAGCTTTTGCGCCGAGCTGTTCCGTGGAATAGACAAAAATGCGGTCGAAATGGTCGACAACTATGATAATACGATGAAAGAGCCGTTGTTGCTCCCGACCACATTCCCTAACATACTCGTAACTCCAAACACAGGTATCGCCGTCGGAATGGCATCCTCCATTTGCTCGTTTAATCTCGCAGAGGTGTGTGACGGTGCGATAGCACTTCTTAAAAACCCCAGATTAACGGTCGAAAAGCTCCTTGATATTATTAAGGCACCCGATTTTTCGGGTGGTGCGTCGATAATATACGACCGAGAGCAGATGAGAAGTATCTATGAGACCGGTCAAGGGTCGATAAAAATGCGTGCGCGCTACGTATACGATAAAGCGGCAAACTGTATTGAGATCATACAAATTCCCTATTCAACAACTATCGAGGTCATACAGAAAAAACTCGGAGAGCTTTTCAAGGAAGGCAAGATCAAGGAGATCACAGACTTCCGTGACGAGATCGACCTAAACGGCTTCAAGCTTGCACTTGATCTTCGCCGTGGAACCGATCCCGAAAAGCTCATGACCAAACTCTTCAAGATAACGCCCCTTGAAGACAGCTTTAAATGCAACTTCAACGTTCTGATAGACGGAACCCCGCGCCAGCTCGGCGTTATAGGAATTCTTGCAGAATGGATCAAATTCAGAATGGAGTGCGTTCGCCGCGAGCTTACCTTCGATCTTGGTAAGAAAGAAGACAAACTCCATCTCCTTCTCGGACTCGGTAAGATCTTGCTTGATATTGACAAAGCAATAAAGATCGTCAGAGAGACCGAAAACGAATGTGATGTTGTTCCCAACCTTATGAAGGGATTCGGAATCGATGAGATCCAGGCGGAATATATCGCAGAGATCAAATTACGCAATCTCAACCGTGAGTATATCATCAATAGGATCAAAGAGATAGAGAATCTTCAAAAAGAGATCGCGGAGCTAAAAGACACTATCGGAGATGATCTCAAAATAAAGGCATACATCATCTCACAGCTTACCGATATCAAGAAAAAGTATGCCAAGCCGAGAAAAACACAGCTTATATATTCCTCTGAAATTGAAGAATACCAAGAAGAGTCCTTTATCGATAATTACAACGTTAAGGTCGTTCTTACCAAAGAGGGCTACTTTAAAAAGATCACTATGCAGTCGCTTCGCGGAAATGATGAGCAGAAGCTAAAGGACGGAGACGAGATCATCTGTGACGAGGATACGGAGAACATAAAGGACGTTATCTTCTTTACAAACCAAGCCCAGCTATACAAGGCAAAGATCTCCGATTTCGAGCCGGTCAAGGCATCTCTGTTCGGAGATTTTATTCCTGCCAAGCTTGGAATGGCACAAGGTGAGAAGCCGATACTTATGAAAGCGCTCTCCGAATATAACGATAAGGATAACATCATATTTATCTTTGAAAACGGCAAGGGCGTGCGCGTTCCCCTCACCGCTTACCAAACCAAAGGAAACAGAAAAAAGCTTGTCGGTGCTTATTCGGACAAGTCTCCTATCGTTTCCGCAATATACGAGGATGAGACAAAAGAGATACTTATGGTAAGCAGCGCCGACCGTGCGATCCTTATAAAGTCTTCGCTCATTCCCTTAAAAGAAACGAGAACAAGCGGAGGTGTATCTCTCTTCAATTTGAAGAAGGATCAGAAGCTCGTTGAGGCGACCGACCGCTTTGAGGATAAATACGAAAACGCCAAGGGATACAGAAAGATCAAAATACCTGCAACGGGCACGCTCTTATCCGAAAAAGACATAAAAGCTCAGCAGCTAAAGATCGATTGACAAAAATTGTTATAGTTTTTTTCAAAAAATCTATATCATTATGTCGAATTTTGTATTATAATATTATCGTGCGCTTTTTAAAATGTATAAAACGGAGGATCTTATGAAAAAAACCAAGTTCGCAATCGCCTGTGCATTGGTTGTCAGTATGCTGGCAACAGGAGCAGTATTTGCTGCTAACTATGACAGTTCGGTCGACCCGCTTGTTACACTCAGCTATTTAAATGATGTATTTTTACCCAAGATAGAAGACAAGGTCAACGGCTTTTCTTCAACCATCTCCCAGTTTAACGAAAGACTCACTAAGATCGAAAACGGCGGCGCTACCGCAAATCAGGCAACCCAGAACGCCAAAAACATCACTGACCTTCAAAACAAGCTTCTTGCTCTTGAGAAAAAATATACGGACCTTCTGTCGACCGTTGAATCCGGAGGTTCGGCTACATATGAGGTCGTATTTTTAAATCAGGGTGAAAAGGTCATGACTCCTACGGGTTGCGAAATAATACTTCGTACCGGAACGGCTATTATAGTATCTCCGTTTGACGGTCAGGGACTTTCCGACGTTACAGACGGACTTGATCTTTTGAACGAGTTTTCGGTTCCCAAAAATCACAATCTCATTGTTCCCCGCGGCGGTGACGGAAGAGGCATAATGGTAACATCTGAAGGCGGAGCATACGTTATGGTAAGAGGAGGATACAGCATTGTCAAACCGGCAGCGTGATCGTAAAAAGCTTTTCACAAGAATAGCTGCGTGGATACTTGCCATTTTAATGATCGGCGGTACTGTATTCGCCGCGCTTTACTCGGCTATTCTCTCCGCATCGGCATCCGACTTTGATTCCTACTCATTTTCATCCGACCAAAAATATGAGAAATATATCGCATGCGGACTTATGTACGGAAACGGTGTTACCGTTGGCTTTGAAACTACGTCCCCCAACGGATTCATTGTTGGTTCTGCGCATATCGGCGATTCAAGGACATTTGATGCCCTCTGGTCCA
>JAZNZQ010000318.1:0-4236 GCA_045595035.1 Eubacteriales bacterium
TGGAGGTTCTATGAAAAGCTCGGCTATCACAAGGTCGGCGGATTCTTTCCTCCCGAACAAGACGCGGAAGAATGGATGTATATAAAAGAGTTGGGAAAATAAGATGAAAAACTACGAAACCGAAGCTCGCTCTCGTTGGGGCGATACTGCCGCCTATCAAGAGCACGAGCAGATAACAAAGAACTACAAAAAAGAGAAGTGGGCAGAGGCAATCGAGGCATATTGCGGAAAGGCATAACCATGGCATTCAAACTGATCGACATAGAAAATTGGGAACGCAGGGAGTTCTACGAGCACTTCATAAACGAGGTAGTCTGCACCTATTCCGCCGTTGTCAACATCGACATCACGAAACTCGAAGGGCAGAAGTTGTATCCCGCGATGATCTGGCTGCTCACTAAAACCGTCAACGATATGCCGGAATTCCGGACGAGTCTGACGAATGAGGGCTTGGGCATCTATGACGATATGCACCCGATGTACACCGTTTTCAACAAGGAAAACAAGAACTTTTCGGGCATCTGGTCGTACTTTTCGGAGGACTATGCCGAGTTTTTGAAATCTTACGAAGCGGATGCGGAGGAATATTCAAAGTCCACACGCTATGCGCCCAAGGACGGTACGCCCGTCAACTCCTTCAATATCTCGATGATTCCGTGGCTCGAATTTACGGGATTCAACATCAACGTGTTTGACGAGGGCAAATTCTTGTTGCCCGTGTTCACCATGGGCAAGTATTTTGAGCGCGACGGGAAGCGTTTTCTCCCCCTTGCCATTCAGGTGCACCACGCCGTTTGCGACGGATATCACGTGGGGATGTTTGTGGAGAGATTGCAGGGGTATTTAGATACCTTTTAATGAGGTGATTGTGATGGCAGAAACTGATTTATTCATAACATTCAAAAAAGTTGATAAAGGCACAGAAACAGCAGAAGCGTTGCTCGGATTTGTTAAAAACTTCTCTTGGGATGAGGTGAAGGAGCATACGGTTCGCGTTATCAAGAATTGGGAGTTTGAAGAATGGGAAACGCCGTTCGTGGCAATGACAGACGGCACTATTGTCGGAATGGCAACCATTATGAAAACCGATTATTATCCCTTGCCCGAAATATATCCTTGGATATCAACGCTGTTTGTTTCCGAAGAATACCGTGGTATGAGAATCAGTGAAAAGCTCATTGATTTTGCCAATTCGTATGCCAAGGACTTGGGCTTCGACAAAACGTATATTCCTTCGGAACACGTCGGCTTATATGAGAAATACGGTTACACCTATATAAAAGATATCGTGAATTACGGCGGTGATACCGACCGCCTGTATGCCAAAGAAATAAGATAGTATTTGGAGAAAAAACATGATACTTGAAACTGAACGCCTCATTCTACGCCCGTTCACCGAAAGTGACGCCGCGGACGCTTACGAATATCTGCACGAGCCGATGGTGCATTGCTTTGCTTGCATGAAAACCGAAACTATGGAGGATGCAAGAAAGGCTGTGCTTGACAGAGCCCGCGACGGCGAGTATTATTTCGCCATCACGCTCAAGGAAAATGGCAAGGTGATCGGTGAGATTGATGCCATGCCGGAAACACACGCACCCGATGAAGAGAATGCCGTGCTTGACACGTTCAGCCCTTGTTGGATGCTGAATCCCACTTATCACGGCAAAGGCTATGCATACGAGGCAGCTCACGCCTTTTTCGATTATCTCTTCACGCAAAAGGGCGCACGTCGCATTTACGCCTATACCGAGGACTACAACGTGGCAAGTCAGAAGCTCTGCGAAAAGCTCGGTATGCGCCGCGAGGGGTTCTACCTGGAGTTCATTTCCTTTGTGAATGACGAGAACGGTAACCCTATTTATGAGAACACCTACGAGTATGCGATACTGAAAAGGGAATGGGAGAGACACAGTAAATAAGAATTTCATAATAAAATTAACGGAGATCCTTATGGAGAAAATGAAAGGATACCTCTCGCTATTTCTGACAATGCTGAAAATCGGCTTATTTACCTTCGGAGGTGGATACGCCATGATCGCGCTTTTGGAAAACGAGTTTGTTGAAAAAAAGAAATGGCTTGAAAAGGATGAGTTTTTGGACGTGGCGGCGATTGCCGAATCCACGCCCGGTCCGATTGCCATCAATTCGGCAACTTACATAGGATACAAAAATGCCGGAATTATCGGCTCAATGATAGCTACGCTCGGAATTTGTATTCCGTCATTCGTTATTATCTACGCGATATCGCTGTTTTTTGATGCGTTTCTTTCGCTGACCTTGGTTGCATACGCTTTCAAGGGGATTCAGATATGCGTGGTATATCTGATCCTTTCGGCAGGATTTCGGATGCTGAAGCAGATGAAGAAAACCGCGTTTAACGTCATCATCATTTCGGCAACGGTTATCTGTATGGTCGTGCTTTCATTGTTTGCAGTGAAGTTCTCGACTATATTTTACATACTGATCAGCGGTGCCTTGGGAGTAGTGGTATTTCTTCTTGGCAAGCTCGGGAAGGAGGAAAAACAATGATCTATCTTGAATTGTTCTTAACCTTCCTCCAGGTCGGCGCGTTTTCCTTTGGCGGTGGATACGGAATGATCTCGTTGATCAGAGAAAAGGTATTGATGTACGGTTGGCTTACCGAGGAAGAGCTGCTCAATATGATTGCCGTGGCTGAGTCCACGCCGGGCCCCATCGCAGTCAATATGGCAACCTTCGTTGGCTCGGCACAGGGCGGCGTTCTCGGTGCTTTTCTTGCGACTCTTGGCGTGGTATTGCCGTCGTTTATCATCGTCCTCATCATCGCGGCTTTGATACGCAATTTGCTGAAATATGCAGGCGTCAAAGCGTTCCTCGGCGGTATTCGGCCGTGCGTTGTGGGCTTGATTCTTGCAACCGCCATCACGATGCTGATCGGTACGGTGCTTGGCTTTGGCAGTGTAGGAGATACGCTTGCCGTTGATGTCAGAGGGATTATCATATTTGCCGCTTTGATAGGAATAGCATTGATTGGAAAGCTTGCATTTAAGAAGAAGGCATCTCCGATACTGATGATACTCATATCGGCAGGGCTCGGTATGCTGATGTATTCGGTATAAAGTTTTTGACAATCAAATTCCAATTTCCAGGTGTGATATGATAAAAGAACTAATGCACGATCCCATCTTTCTCGCAGGGAAGTCGGAGATCGCAACGAAAGAAGATTTGCAGGTCGCGAAGGACTTGCTTGATACGCTGATGGCGCACAGAGAAAGCTGTGTCGGCATGGCGGCGAATATGATTGGCGTACGTAAGCGCATCATCGCCTTTCTCGACGAGAGCGGACGAGCTCCCGCGTTCGGTTCGCCCGAACGCTTATATACGGTGATGCTCAATCCCGAAATCATCAAGAAGGACGGCGCGTACGACACCGAAGAAGGATGTCTGTCGCTTCTTGGAGGCCCCCGTAAGTGCAAGCGCTACAAGACCATAAAGGTGCAATATCAGACCTTGGATATGAAAACGCGCACGAAAAACTTCACCGGCTGGACGGCGCAGATCATCCAGCACGAGGTGGATCATTGTAATGGAATATTGATATAAACAATATTTTATTGGAAAATAGATATGATCAACATTACCGAAAAAGATTGGTGTCTGTTCAAGGAAAGGATGCCGTATTGGCAGGAGCTTTATATGGCTCGGTTGAACGAGGAATATTTCAAAATATTATCTGCCGACGTACCTGCATCGCATAAATTTTGGGAGCTTGAAAAGAGGATAAACCGAGATAAGCGAAACACGGGCGTGATCGCCGAAATAAAACGCAGCAATATGTATTTTTGCGTTGTAGATATGTTTAAGCAGGGAATTGTCACAGTGAACGATCTTGACGGCTTCAGCCAAGAACTGGTCGATGCCGTTACACTCATTTATAGATGAGAAATACTGTTCAAATTTTTGACCGCTTAAGACCAAGAAAAAAGGAAATGTAAAGGAGCAACAGCGAGTTGCTTGTCAAGCCCTCGAAATTATGGTATAATATGATCACAACGAGCAAGGAGGGTGATTATATGGAAACGAAAGATATAATCTTCGAATTAAGAACGCAAAAAGGGCTCTCGCAGGAGGCTCTTGCGGAAAAAGTATTCGTAACAAGACAGGCGGTTTCCCGATGGGAAACGGGCGAAACGATACCAAATATCGATACACTCAAGCTCCTTTCCAAGCTGTTTGACGTGTCCATCAACACGC
>JAZNZQ010000319.1:0-7220 GCA_045595035.1 Eubacteriales bacterium
CGGCACTGTTTGCTGCCGATGTTGATTTCGCGACCAATATTTCCGCTAAGACCGAGTGCGAGGTGCTCTTTATAGGAGATACCGTCGTATACTCTCTCATAGAAAATGACAGCTCCGTCAGAAGGAATTATCTCACCTTTCTTTCGGAGAAGATACGATTCCTTAACCGCAAGATAACCTTCTTCACAGCAGGCAGCGCCGAGAGAAAGCTTTCACTATATCTGCTTGGACTTCCGAGAGAGGATAACAAAGCAAAGCTTAATATCTCGATGAGCGCGCTCTCGGATATGATGGACCTCGGCCGCGCATCACTTTACCGCGCCTTTGACCGTCTTTGTGAGGACGGATTCATTCTTCGTGACGGAAAAACGATCACACTGCTTGATCCCGATAAAATGCGGGAACACTACAATTGATAAACTATAAGGAGAAAGAAAAATGAAAAGACTTATCACACTCGCACTTGCAATCATCCTCGCGCTCGGACTTGTCGCATGCACAGTTGAGCCGGCAGAAAAAACAGACGTAAAGGTAGCCACTCTAAAGGGGCCGACCGGTATCGGAATGGTTCAGCTTATGAAGAATGCCGCAGAAGGCAATGCAAAGAACAACTACACCTTCTCGCTTGAAGGCGCGCCTGACGCTATCCAGGGGCTTATCGTAAACGGCGACGTTGATATAGCCGCTGTTCCCACAAACCTTGCAGCCGCACTCTACAAAAAGACAGGCGGTGCGATCAAGGTAGCCGCTGTAAACACACTCGGCGTACTCTACGTACTTGAAAACGGCAACACTATCAACTCCGTCGAGGATCTTCGCGGCAAGACCATCTACGCAACAGGTCAGGCATCGACACCCGAATACATCCTCAACTACGTGCTTACAAAGAACGGACTCACACCCGGCACCGACGTAAAGATCGAATATATGAGTGAGCATAGTGAGCTTGCTACCGCGCTTGCATCCGGCACCGCCGCAATAGGTATGCTCCCCGAGCCCAACGTCACAGCGGCAACAAGCCAGAACAAGGATCTTCGCATAGCACTCGACCTCACAGCAGAGTGGGAAAAGGCATGCGGCGAGGGCAACGTACCCGTTCAGGGCTGTATCGTAGTATCCAAGGATTTTGCCGAAAACAATAAGGCGGCGCTCGATGCATTCCTTGAGGAATATGCCGCATCGGTCGAATTTGTAAACGGCAACGTCGAAGAGGCATCCGCTCTCGTTGAGGAATACACCATCATGGCAAAGGCAGCACTCGCAAAAAAGGCGATACCGAACTGCAACATCGTATTCAAAACAGGCGATGAGATGAAGACACTTCTCTCCGACTTTTTCACAGTCCTCTTTGATGCCAACCCAAAATCCATAGGAGGAGCGCTTCCCGATGACGCTTTCTATTACAAGAAATAAAAGAGTCAATAAAATAATAAAGGCCGTGCTTGTCGCGGCCTTTTGGCTCTTGGTCTGGTATGCGGCGGCGCGCGCGGTCGGCAAGGAATTACTTCTCCCCTCCCCCGACGCTGTACTCGTGCGCCTTTGTGAGCTGATACTGACAAAGGGCTTTTGGGCAAGCACTCTTTCGTCGCTTGTCCACATCTTTCTCGGAATAATCATCGCATCGGCTCTCGGTGTTCTCGTAGCAATACTTACATCACGCATACCGCCGATACATTCGCTTCTATATCCACTTATTGCGGTGATACGCTCGACCCCGATAGCATCCTTCGTCATTCTTGCGCTACTCTGGATAGGCAAGGACAATCTGTCGGTATTCATCTCCTCGCTCATCGTTTTCCCCGTGATATGGGGCAACGTGGGCGAAGGAATAAATAATATTGACAAAAACCTCGTTGAGGTCGCAAAAATATACCGATTCTCGAACACAAAAAAGCTCCGTCGGCTATACATTCCGTCGCTTATGCCCTATTTTATATCTGGCTTTCGCACCTCGATAGGTCTTGCATGGAAGGCAGGCATAGCCGCCGAAGCGCTCGCACGCCCCGCAGTTTCTATCGGAAATCAGCTCTATGAATCGAAGATGTATCTCGAAACGCTCGACCTATTCGCCTGGACGCTCGTGGTAATAATACTAAGCATACTGCTCGATTTCGTGCTCATGTCGGCGCTCAAGCGGCTCGGCAGAGCATACAACGTGTGAGGTGACGCTATGGAAATAAAAAATCTGAAAAAATCCTTTGGCGATAAGACCGTAATAAGCTCGCTCTCACTATCTCTTCCCGAGAAAGGAATGATTACGTTCATGGGTCCGTCGGGTTGCGGAAAAACTACCCTGCTCCGAATCATTGCGGGACTTGAAAAGGCGGATGCGGGTAAGATCGTCGGTTGTCCGAAGACAGTGTCCTACGTATTTCAAGAGCCGCGTCTCTTTCCGTGGCTGTCAGCAAAGGACAACGTAACGCTTGCATGCGACGATGAAAAGAAGGCGCTCGAGTGGTTATCAAAGGTTGAGCTTAAGGATGACGTCGATAAGCTTCCCGGTGAGCTTTCGGGCGGCATGGCAGGACGTGTTGCATTTGCACGCGCTCTCTCGTGTGACTCTGAGGTATACATTCTCGACGAGCCCTTCACGGGCCTTGACGAGGAGCTCAAATCACGGCTCTTTTCACTCATTAAGCAAAAAACGGACAATGCACTTGTGCTTATGGTCACGCACGACAAAAGCGAAGCCGAGGCCCTTTCCGATAAGATCATAACATTTGACGGTGCACCACTTTCATACGAAGAATAAAACAAAACTGCAAAACGTCCTCGTTTTGCAGTTTTTCTTGATTTTAGAGAAATATTATCATATAATTATCTAAAAGAGAGGTGGGAATATATCATGTTTGACAAAGACGAAACCAAAAACTACAAATTCAAGCTTGACGGTGTCGCCATAACCGCAGATATCGACGGCTCGTTCACCGATTTCAGTTTTTCCACCGCCCCCGATATTGTATCGTATATCGAATACCGACACTATCATGTCGCCTACGAGCTGTTTTTGATTGAGGAAGAACCGACGACCATACTCTCGGACAGTATATCCGAAGAATACAGGAATTGCATTCTCATCATTCCTCCAAAATATGATCATCTCTCCTTTAGAAAAAAGGATTACCGCATGCTTTTTTCCTTCTCCTCGGAAAAGAACAAGAAAAGCGGTTTCGCTGATTTTTTGAGGGAACTTGAAGCATCGTCTGCTCCGACAAAGCTTATCATTGATGAAAAGATTACAACGTATATGCACGAGTTATCCCGCCTTCTTTCTTCGTACGACCCGATAAGCGAGGAGATAACAGCAACGCTCCTGAAGCTGATATTTTATAAAATGTATACTCTTAACGCACATCGACCCGAAAATAAGCCCTTATCAAAAAACGAAAGCTACATTTTGCAAATAGACAACATAATAAATTCATTCGAAAAGCACATAGATCTCGGCACTGTAGCATCCGCCTTGCATCTCAGCAAAAAGCAGGCCTCGAGAATAATCGCAAAAGCTTACAACAAGCCCCTGTCTCAGCTTCTCACCGAAAAACGCCTTGACGCTGCATCTCTATTGCTTTTACACACGGACAAAACGGTATCAGAGATAGTCGAAGAGGTCGGCTTCCCCTCAGAGAGCTACTTTTATTCCACCTTTAAAAAGGCATATGGATGTACCCCTAACAAATATAAAAACCGCACATGATATGCAAAAACAGGACATTATAAAAAATATCGGTACGGAATTGGTATTGAGCGCTGTTGACATTAGTATTACAATATAGATAACAAAAAAGCAAAAGGAGCGCTTATTATGGCGAAAAACGTTCTCGAGCTTGATATGAAACGCAATATCGTATCCGGCTCACCCGAAGAATTGAGAAACGCTATCGCTCGTGCGGCTGACCTTCGTATCTATACTGAATTCAAGCATAACGAGCACATAGACACCTCCTCGTACAATACCGAAATGATACGCGAGGTATCCGACTTTCCCGCCACCTATCTTGTTGAGGGCAGATGGGCCTGCGGCATTATGACGCTTCGTCAGCCGGTCACGCTTCCCGACAGATTCGGCGAGAGAGCGTCGATGTCGTTTTTTATGTATAACGAGGACGGCACTCAAGCATGCGCTCGCCCCTATCTTGACGGCGCGGGATACATTGAAACAGGCGACACACCGCCCGAAGAGATGTTTGGAGGCGGCGGCGAGCAGAAACCCATGATACACATGCACGAGATCGAGGAGCTCGACGATAGCCCCAACTCCAATATAAGAAGTTTTGTCTATGATTTTTATTCCTATAGATTCTTAGCCGATGACGGTTGGACCGAAGTGCTTTCTCACGACAAGGACGGCAAGGTCATCTCGGGCTCGGCGTCACTTCTCGACGAGGCATCAAATGCAGGATGCGAGATCAAGATTGCAATCGAGGGCATCTGCGACAATATGCAAGGAAATGAAAAAAAGCTGACACATGAGCTCTTTATCGGTACGGGTCCGCACTACTATTATGACAAGACCGGATTTATGGTAGTCGAGACAAGGCCTTTTGTCCGCATCGTGCCAAATATTCCCATGGAATACAAGCCGGGAAACTGGGATTTCGGTTGGGCAATAGCAAAAAGCGACGGCCACCTTGCAGGGCTCTTCTACGACCCCTACACGCTGAAAGTCAAAAAGACCTACTCAAGACACGCAATGCGTTGGTTTATAAAAAAATAACAAACAAAAAACCGCTCCTTTTGAAGTGAACCCAAAAGGAGCGGTTTTTCCGATTATTCACATTATCTGTCCGCCTGCAACGTTTATCGACTGTCCCGTCAGATACGAGGATTCGTCGGAAGCGAGGAAGAACACGGCCTTCACGACGTCATCGAGCTCGCCGAGCCTGCCCATAGGTATCTTCGACTTGAAATAGGGCATGACCTCCTCGGGCGACATACCTCTCTTTTTCGCGTAGCTCTCGGTCTGCTTCTCCCACATAGGAGTGATGACCACACCGGGGCATACGGCATTCACACGGATCCCATCGCACGCAAACTCGAGCGCCGCCGACTGCACAAGTCCGATCACGCCGAATTTGCTCGCACAGTACGCCTGATACTGCGACGCGCCGACCTTGCCCGACTGCGAGGACATACAAATCATCGAGCCGCCCCTCTCCCTCATCATCGGGATCGCGCTCTGCATACAAAGAAATGCCCCCTTGAGGTTTATATCGATAGTCTTGTCCCATATCTCCTCGGAGCACTCAAGCATCGGCACGATGACCGATATTCCCGCGCAGTTCACGAAAATATCAAGTCCGCCGTACCTCTTTTCTATCTCATCAAAGGCAGCGCACACGCTCACCTTGTCCGACACATCAATACCGACGGCGATACAGTCGGTGCTCTGCTTTTTTGCAAGCTCGCTCACCTTCTCCGAGTTCATGTCAAGAAACGCAACGTCCGCGCCCTCGCGTGCAAATGCGAGCGCTATCGCCTCTCCGATACCGCTTGCCGCGCCCGTGACGGCTACTCTTTTATTTTCAAATCTCATATCAGTACCCCCGATTTTTATGGCTTCATTATAGCACAAAGCAATGATAGTATCAACAAAAAACACGCATATCATGCCGGAACGGTCTCTGTAATTATTCTTTGGTTCTCTTTGAGAGAATGCCCTTCTCGCTTCTGATCGCGTCGATTATGCCCGCCGATTTGAGACCTTTAACAAAGCTCTCGCGCTGCTCTCTAGGCAGGCATACTTTACAAACATGTCATAAATAATAATCTCTTTTTTATTCTATTCTCAACCATGCGGCAATGGACGTTTCCCAATCCCTGCCCGCGCTGCCGTAATCGACAAGAGTGACGGTATCGCCGTTTTTATCCTTCATACGGCACACAACACTATGCTCATCCGAGCTTGTGATCTCAGCATCTTCGACACTCTTTTCGTCAAGCTCAAAGACCGAATCTGCTCTCTTACCCATACCGGAATCGGCGGCAAGAACGACGGGTCCACGGGTAAATGCTATGTAATTTAGGTCTTTTTCGTCCTGCATGAGCTTTTTCTGACAGATAATACCCGAATAGAATTCGGCATACCAAACGGTGTCCTCACCCCATTTTTCCGGTCGGTGAGCAAAGATCGGCATATCAAAGCATATATCAACAGTATCACCGTTTTCAAATCTTATCGCGGCGTATCCGCCTTCAAATATGTATGGCGCGGATATTTTGACATTCTCTGTAAATGAAGGTATACGGACTCGCAACGTGACAGGAGCTTTGCACGCGACCTTTATCGTCATTGCTCCATCTGCGGGGTATGCGCTCTTCATTTCGATCTCTACGAGGTCACCGTTGTAGGACACGCATCTTTTTCCGTTGAAGTAGAAATTCAGTGCGAGATATCCGTCTCCCTCTGTTACCGTGTTGCGCAAGAACACACCCACGCCCGCGCCACCTATGCAAGCACAGCATCCGAAGTAGCTCTTATCGGAAAGCAGTTGTGCGCCGCCTATCTTTCGTCCGCGTTTCCCGGGAATAAGCGGACTGTAGCTGTCAAACGGAAGGACGGTGTCAACTATGCTCTTCTCGCCCGCGCGGACGACATATTTTTCGTGTGCGTAAGCGCAGATGCGATCATTTACGTTGAGCGCTCCGAGATATGCGTTGTAGAGGGATACCTCAATACAGTCAGCAAAGAAGGATTCACCGGTAAGGCACAGCATTTTTGCGCAGAGCTTCATCCAGGTAACAGTGACGCAGGTCTCCTGGCTCACGCCGTCAAAATACGCCGTTTGACGAGCACCCGAGTGGTCGAGAAGCTCATGCGTGATACCGCAGCAGCCGATTATCGTGACATCTGTCGCGGCAAGCGAGCGCGCAAAATTGATCGCCGCAGTCTTATATTTTTCGCTGTCGGTAACAAGCGCAAACTCAACGAGCCCCTCAAAGCAGGACATAAGCTCGTATGCCTTTGGCGTACCGTACTCATATGGAGCGAGTCTGTTCTCGTAAGCAAGCTCAAAGACATTCACGCCGTCTCCGCCGCCGTTTTCGACGATATATGCGGCAAAGTCAAGATATTTTTCATTATCGGTAAGTTTATATAGAAGTACGATCGGCTCAAGTATGGATGAGGAATTGACCGCGCCCCAGTGTGCCGATGTCTTGGTTATGGCTATCTTCCCTTCCCCACGTCCGACATGCTCGATTATGTAATCGGCGCAAAT
>JAZNZQ010000320.1:0-6146 GCA_045595035.1 Eubacteriales bacterium
CTCCGACTTTATTTGGTTATATCATTGCACCTCCGAGAATGGCGAGATATATAGAGATGAGCACAAAGGTATACGAGGTATATATGCGCTATGTATCGCCCGACGATATCCACGTTTATTCGATAGACGAGGTATTTATCGACCTCTCTCCTTACTTAAAGCGCGCAAAAATGAGTGTAAGAGAGCTTGTCACAAAGATGATACGCGACGTATTTGACACGACAGGCATCACCGCCACCGCAGGCATAGGAACGAATCTCTATCTTGCAAAGATAGCTATGGATATAGAGGCAAAGCGAGCAATGCCCGACGAGACAGGAATGAGGATAGCCGAGCTTGACGAATACACCTACAGAGAAAAACTGTGGTCGCACAAGCCGCTCACCGATTTCTGGCGGATCGGACGCGGATATGCCGAGAAGCTTGAGAAAAACGGCATATATACGATGGGCGATGTGGCGCTCTGCTCGCTGGGGAGTACGAATTCATATTACAACGAGGAGCTTCTTTATTCTCTTTTCGGTGTCGGAGCCGAGCTTCTTATCGACCACGCGTGGGGATACGAGCCCTGCACTATGTCCGAGATAAAAAGCTACCGTCCGTCCTCGAGAAGCATCGGTCACGGTCAGGTATTGCACACACCATACACATACGAGAGCGCGCGCATCATATTAAAAGAAATGGCAGACACGCTCACTCTTGAGCTTGTTGACAAGGGAATGCTCACCAACCAGGCGGTACTCACTGTCGGATATGATACAGAAAACACAAAAAGCGGGCGTTACAAGGGCGAAATAACAATAGATCACTATGGGAGAAAAATACCGAAGCACGCACACGGGACGGTAAATTTCGAGCAAAAGACCTCGTCCACCAAGCTTATAACCGATTCACTTGTTTCGTTATACGACAAAATAGTAAACAAAGATCTTCTTATAAGGCGTATAAACATCAGCTTTTGTAAGCTCCTTCCCGAAAAGGAAGCAAAAAGCATCCCGATGTTATGTACTCAACTTGACATATTCACCGACCCCGAGGAGCTTATTCAAAAGCAAAACGAGGAAAATGAACGGCTTACAAGAGAAAAAAGCATGCAAAAGACGGTAATAGAGCTAAAAAAGCGCTTTGGAAAAAACATAATTCTGAAGGGCACAAATTTCGAGGAAGGAGCAACCGCGAGAATGCGAAACGCGCAGATAGGAGGACACAGAGCGTGAGTGACAAAGAAGAAAAATACCGTGAGATGATCTCGCTTTCACGCCCGCGCTCGAAAAGCCACACACCCATGTCAATACTTGAGCGCGCGGCGCAATTTGCTCCCTTTGCCGCTCTCAACGGTCACGATGATGAAATAAACGAGACCGCGAGGCACACCGAGGCAAGAGCATGGTACAATGAAAACAAAGCCGAAGAATTTGACCGCAAATTAAATTATCTTTTACAAAACATCGACAAGCATCCCGCCTTATCGCTTATCTATTTTCTCCCCGACACAAGAAAGGCGGGCGGCGCATATCTGCACCATTCGGGGGAGCTAAAAAAGATAGACGAATACGAGCGCATGCTTGTTTTCACCGACAAAACAAAGGTCGCAATAGACATGATCTGCGAGATATCAATAAAATAAAAAACTGCAAAGCATCAAACTTTGCAGTTTTTTGATCGATCTTTATCTTTCTTCTCTGAAATAAGGAAGACCGAGTGCCGCCGGGGGCTGATTCTCACGTCTGTTTCTCATGCTTGTAGCGATAAGAACTATAGTTGTTACAAGATACGGAAGCATCTTGAAAAGCTCCTTTACCGCAAGACCGATTCCGGGGATGTACTCCGCCGCAACGTAGAACGCACCGAATATTATCGAGCAGAAGATTCCGAATACCGGCTTCCAGGTCGTAAATATTACGAGCGCAACGCAGAGCCAACCGATAGCATCGATGATGTACTCCCAGTTACCGTTGAGGTAGTCCATAACGAACACAAGACCGCCAAGACTTGCAACAGCACATCCGATGCAAGTGGAAACGTATCTGTATTTTGTAACGTTTATACCCGCCGCGTCCGCCGTCGCAGGATTCTCTCCGACAGCGCGAAGGTGAAGTCCGACCTTTGTCTTGTTGAGGATATAAGAGGTCACGATAGCAACCGCGATGGATAGATAGATCATAATTCCGTAAGAGAAGAAGAGCTCTCCGAACCATCCCATATCATCCGCAAAAGGAAGGTGCTTGTTGAAGAACTTTGCACCGACCGTGAATCTCGATTCGTTTCTGAAAAGCGAAATGATAAAGTCGGATACGCCGACACCGAGAGTTGTAAGCGCAAGACCGGTCACGTTTTGATTTGCGTGAAGCGTTACCGTAAGGAAGCTGTATATGAGTCCCATAAGCGCGCCGCCGATCATCGTAGCAATGACCGGAATAAGTATCGCAAGGATATATACCATGTTCGGATATCCGCCGACAAGCTTAGAATATATTGCCTCAGCGGCACATCCGAACGCCGTACCGACGCACATAACTCCGGGAAGACCGAGATTAAGGTGTCCCGATTTCTCGGTAATAGTCTCACCTGTCGAACCGAAAAGAAGAACCATACCGAATTTGATCGCACTGACAAGGAAAGTGATTATTGCCATTATTTATGCTCCTCCTTTCCGGTGTGTGCCTTTTTTCTGAAGTTTACCTTATAGTTTATAAAGAATTCGCATCCGATGATGAAAAGAAGAACGACACCTATGAATATGTCTGCCATCGAAGTGTCAAGTCTGCAGATATCACCCATGTAGCTTGTTCCCTGCTGCAAGAAGATAACAAGGAAGGATGTGAGTATCATATAGATCGGGTTGAATTTACCGAGCCAGGAAACAAGGATAGCGGTAAAACCCTGTCCGCCCGTGATGGTCGTCGTTACCGAGCAGCTTCCGTTGGAAACGAGAAGCATTCCGATAAGACCGCAAAGTCCGCCCGAAATGATCATCGTTCTGATGATGACCTTTGATACGTTGATTCCTATGTATCTCGCAGTTCTCTCGCTCTCGCCGACGACGGATATCTCGTATCCGTGTTTGCTGAAGCGAAGGTATACGTACATAAGAGCGCACACGATCGCAATAACTACGATGTTAAGGAAGTACTGACCGTCGAATATCTTCGGCAGAGCAAACTCAAGCATCGGCTCAAGGTTTCCCTGATCGTTTCCGTACATCTTAAGGAAGAAGTTGACAAGCTGAAGCGCAATATAGTTCATCATAAGGGTGAACAGCGTTTCGTTTGTATTCCACTTCGCCTTGAAGATCGCGGGAATAAGTCCCCAGACGGCGCCTGCAGCTATACTTGAAATAAGAATGATAAGCGTAAGTGCGGGAAGCGGGAGCGATTCGCCCACAAAGAACATAAGCGCCGCCGCCGTAAGAGAGCCGACCATTATCTGTCCCTCACCGCCGCAGTTCCAGAATTTCATCTTAAATGCGGGAGTCAGCGCAAGAGCTACGCCCAAAAGGATAGCCGTGTTACCGAAGAGCTTCCATGTTCTCATGGAATTTCCAAAAAGTCCGTCAACCATAGTCTTAAAGATGACTGAGGGCTTTTCTTCGGCAACAAGGAGTATAACTCCAAACATTATGATGGCGGAAATTATTATTGCAGCCGCACGAAGCGCGACCGAATATTTCCAGCTGACAGCATTTCTTTTTGTTATATGTATAAGCGGCTCGTGCTTTGCCTTTGATGTTGTATCGAGTGCCGCGTTATTGTTTTTGACCTTATTCATATCAGCACTCTCCTTCCGCTACCGTTCCTGTCATAAGAAGACCGATAGCTTCCTTCGTTGTGTTTCTTGCATCCACCGTTCCCGTGACCTTACCCGAAGCAATAACAAGTATCCTGTCGCAAAGGTCTATGAGCACGTCGAGATCCTCACCGACAAATATAACGGCAACCCCCTCTTCCTTCTGCTTGTTGAGAAGGTTGTATATTCCGTAGGATGCGTTTACGTCAAGTCCGCGCACGGGATATGCCGCCATAAATACCGAGGGAGCCGCGGCTATCTCTCGCCCGACAAGGACCTTTTGAATGTTTCCGCCCGAAAGCTTTCTTACGGGTGTGAACTCGTCGGGAGTAATGATGTTAAGCTCATCAATAAGCTCGTTTGCAAGCTCGTGCGGCATCTTTCTGTCAAGGAAGAAGGATCTCCCCTTCTTGTAGCTGCGGAGCATCATATTGTCGACGATGTCCATATTTCCGACAAGACCCATACCGAGTCTGTCCTCGGGGACAAACGAAAGACGAACGCCAAGCTCTGTTATCTGAAGCGGAGTCTTGTCGCGCAGATTCTCGCATCCGCCATCCTCAGGACGGTAATAGGAAATATTACCTGAGTCAATGGGATAAAGTCCGGCGATCGATTCAAGAAGCTCTCTCTGTCCCGACCCCGCGATTCCCGCGATTCCCAGTATTTCTCCCGAGCGGGCGGTGAACGAAACGTTGTCGAGCACCGTAACGCCCTCTTCATTCTTACTGCATATATTTTCAACGACCAATCTGTCCACTGTATTAACGGGCATCGTTCGTTTTATATTCAATTCTATTTTTTCGCCCATCATCATCTCGGTGAGCTCTTTTTCATTCGTCTCTGCGGTGTTTACCGTAGCGACGTGCTCACCCTTTCTCATAACAGCCACTCTGTCCGAGATAGACATTACCTCGTTCATCTTGTGGGTGATTATGATGATGGATTTTCCGTCGTCTCTCATGCGTCTGAGGACCGCAAAAAGCTTCTCTATCTCCTGAGGAGTAAGAACTGCGGTCGGCTCGTCGAGAATAAGTATCTCCGCACCGCGGTAGAGCACCTTTATTATCTCAACGGTCTGCTTTTCCGAGACCGACATCTCATATATCTTTTTCTTGGGATTGAGCTGGAACCCGTATTTATCGGCAATATCGGCAACTCTTGTCTCGATATCGGAAAGCTTGTACTTCTGTTCTTCCTTTATGCCGAGAACGATATTCTCACTCGCGGAAAAAACATCAACAAGCTTAAAATGCTGATGTATCATTCCGATCCCGTATCCGAATGCATCCTTGGGCGACGTTATAACTGCCGGCTCACCGTTCACAAGTATCTCGCCCTCATCAGGATAGTATATTCCCGCGATCATATTGACCATCGAGGTCTTTCCGCTTCCGTTCTCGCCGAGAATAGCAAGTATCTCCCCGCGAAGGAGCGTGAGGTCTACGTTTTTGTTCGCGTACTTCGTTCCGAAGCACTTGGATATGTTTCGTAATTCTAAGGCAACAGTGTTATTCACTTGCTTCCTCCGTACTTTGATTTCGATTAAAAATAGCAGGGCAGACGGAGCGGTAAGCTCCGCCTGCCGGGCTTTTATATTGGCTTTAAATTAATATTTCTCGTTAAGGAGAGTGATTCCGTCTATTCTGAGGTCGAACGAAGGAGCGGAGATCGCCTCGGACTCGTGGAAGTAACCGTCAGAGATAAGATCGTGTGTAACTGCTGCACCGCCAACTGTGAATGTGTCAGCTGCGAATACCTTAACTGTGCCTGCCTTAAGGTCAGCAATAGTTGCGTTGATCTTGTCAACTGTGCCTTCAGCTGCAACGCCGAGGTTGATACCTGTAAGGACTACAGAACCTTCCTCGATACCGCCGCACCAGTTGGTGTCGATCGCCTTGCCTGTAGCTACGCACTCTGTGATGTAAACGTAGTAAGGAGCCCAGTTGATAGCAGAGGAAACGATGAATGTCTCAGGGCATGCTTCGTATGTGCTGCCGTTGTAGGAAACGTTAGGAACACCTGCTGCCTCACAAGCACCGGGAGCGCCCATCGAGTCAGCGTGCTGGGAAATGAGAACACAGTCTCTTGCGATAAGAGCTTCAGCAGCGTTCTTCTCTGCTGTAACGTCATACCAAGAACCTGTGAACTGTACGTCCATTGTTACTGTGGGGCAAACAGACTTTGCGCCGAGGTAGAAGGATGTGTATCCGGAAATAACCTCTGCGTATGTGTAAGCACCAACGTAGCCCATCTTTGCCTGATCGGCTGTGATCTCGCCTGCAGCGATCATCTCGTTGAGTTTAAAACCTGCAGCGATACCTGCAAGGAATCTGCCCTCGTAGATGGATGCAAATGCG